>NZ_JBVIGA010000004.1:0-135355 GCF_055571035.1 Streptomyces malachitofuscus
CACGATGCACGCGTCGGCCACGGCCTCTGCCCGCCCCCCCACCGCCCCCCCCCCCCCCCCCCCCCCCCACCCCACCACCCCCCCCCCCCCCCCCCCCCCCCCCCCCCCCCCCCCCCCACGGTCCTGTTCGCGTGCGTTCGCCGCGGCGGGCGGCTCCGAAGCGTCCCCGCCAACGGGACCTAGCGGGTCAGCGGCGGAGGCGGGCCCTGCGGGGCGTCCCCACCGGTGCTCCCGGGCTCGTCGCGGACGACCTCGCCCTGGACGACCTTGCCGTCGGGCCGGTGGATACGGGCCTGCTGGAAGGCGTCGCCCAGGGATCCGTGCGCGGCCTCACGCAGCTTGCGCTCGAAGGTGCGCTCGGCATAGCGGCTCACGGCCTTCTGGACCGGGGGCACCAGCAGGAGCAGCCCGAGTGCGTCCGAGACCAGGCCGGGGATGATCAGGAGCAGGCCGCCCAGCATCATCAGGCCGTTGCCCTCGCTGTTCGGCCGGGCTTCGGGTGCCACGCCGCTCTGCTGCTGTTGCAGCGTCTCGGTGAGGTTCTTGAAGGCCCGTCGGCCGGCCCGCTTGATGACGACCGAGCCGAGGACCAGACCGGCGAGCAGAACGAGGAGGACCACCAGGCCGTTCGACGCCCCGGCGACCACCGTGAGCAGCCAGATCTCCAGAACGAACCACGCGGCGACGGCGAGCGGCAGGACAGCGCGCAGCCGGGAGCGCCGGGGCCGGACGGGATGCGGGGTCTGAGCGCCAGTCGTCATGGTCCCAGTGTGCCTGGGCCCCGCTCAGAGCGGGATAAGCGGGGGGAGGACGGACAGTCGGCGGCCTGCCGTACGCCTACGCCTCGGTCTGCCCGGCCTTCGGCTCGGACCGCGCGACGTCCGGCTCGGGCTGCTTTCCGTCCGGCCTGGGGTGCTTGTTGTCGCCGCGTCCCAGGACCTTGCCGACGCGCTCCCCCACGCCCCACGCGGTGACCCGCCACAGTGCCTCGACCAGGATGTCGCGGCTCATCTTCGAGTCGCCGAGCTCGCGCTCGACGAAGGTGATCGGCACCTCGACGACGTGGTAGCCCGCCTTGACCGCGCGGCGGGCCAGGTCGACCTGGAAGCAGTACCCCTGGGAGGCCACCTCTTCCAGACCGAGTCCCTCCAAGGTCTCCCGGCGGAACGCGCGGAAGCCGCCGGTGATGTCACGCAGCGGGAGGTCGAGCGCCATCCGGGAGTAGAGGCTGCCCCCGCGCGAGATGAACTCGCGGGACTTCGGCCAGTTCACCACCCGGCCGCCGGGCACCCAGCGCGAACCGAGCACGAGGTCGGCGCCCTTGAGGGCGGTCAGCAGGCGGGGCAGTTCCTCGGGCTGGTGGGAACCGTCGGCGTCCATCTCGATCAGTACGCCGTAGCCGTGCTCGATGCCCCAGCGGAATCCGGCGAGGTAGGCCGCGCCCAGGCCCTCCTTGCCCTTGCGGTGCAGCACCTGGACGTGATCATCCCCGGCGGCCAGCTCGTCGGCGAGCTTGCCGGTGCCGTCGGGGCTGTTGTCGTCGGCCACGAGAACGTGCGCCTCGGGGACGGCCTCGCGCACCCGGCCCACGATCGCCTTGATGTTCTCCGCCTCGTTGTAGGTCGGAATGATCACCAAAGCCGTACCGAGCGGGCCGAAGGTCCGCCCCTGGGATCCCGCCTCGAGGGTCCCGTCGCCGTCGTCCACTGCTGCCCCTTCATGTCCTGTGCGCAGGGTCCCACCATAGTCGTCGGGGTTCGCGTCGACGCGCAGGCCGTTCCTATGGCGGTGTCGTTCACCGGAGATCGGGTAGCAATAGGCTTTTGGGCCGCGCCGCGGACGGGGTGCGGCAGCGGATGGGGGCCCGGCGCCCTTCGGGCCGGCCTGGGATCCGCCGGCTGCGGATCGACCTGAAGCCGTTGTCTACTGAGCGCCCGGGCCCCACCCGGGGTCGCACCTCCCCGGCCGGCTGGAACGTTCCCTCGTTACCGCGCCGACGCTGAGCCTGGCTCCCAGTGGCGGTGCGCCGGTGCGGCACACCGTCCCTGACCCAGCGGCGCTGACCCGAGTGGCCGGAAGTTCCCCGGTCGGGCGTCCGGTGGTGGACCCGGCCGAACCTACCGGCCCCCTGCCGTCGCCTGTCAACAGTCGTTTGACCTGCGTAATGTGGTTCAAATGCCTGGTCAGCGGCGAGGATGCGCAGGTCGCGAACGAGAGGCGCGGTGCATGATCGTCGTCGCGCCGACCTCGTAGATCACTCGCCCGGCCGTACGAAGACCGTGCGCCCGCCGACCACCGTGCGCAGGCAGACGGGCAGGTCATGGCCAGGAGTGAGGTCGGGCAGACCGGGGGTGCCGGAGCGGGGGTCGGTGGACCAGCGGGCCACCCGGTCGTCGGGCGCCTGGACCACGAGTTCACCGGTGTGCCAGACGGCGTAGTCGGCGGGTGCGCCGGGCACCAGGACGCCCGCGTCGTCGCGTCCGACGGCGCGCCAGCCGCCGCGCGTGTGGGCGGTGAAGGCGGCGCGCACGGAGACACGGTGCTCCGGGGTGCGGTGGAAGGCCGCGGCGCGGACCGTGCCCCACGGGTCGAGGGGGGTGACCGGGCTGTCGGACCCGAAGGCCAGCGGGACACCGGCCCGCAGCAGCGCCGCGAACGGGTTGAGGGTGCGGGCCCGCTCCCTGCCGAGGCGCCGGGCGTACATGCCCTCCTCACCGCCCCACAGGGAGTCGAAGGCGGGCTGGACGGAGGCGGTCAGGCCGAGTTCGGCGAAGGCGGCGATGGTCTCGGGGGTGAGCATCTCGGCGTGTTCGACGCGGTGCCGGGCGGCGCGGACGCGGGCGAGGCCGACCTTCTCGGCGGCGGCGCGCAGGCCGTCCACCACGGCGCTCACCGCGGCGTCGCCGATGGCGTGGAAGCCCGCCTGGAGTCCCGCCTCGGTGCACTCGGCGACGTGGGCGGCCACCGCGGCGGCATCCAGGTGGGCGGTACCGGTGTGACCGGCGTCGGCGTAGGGCTCGTGCAGGCAGGCGGTGTGCGAGCCCAGGGCGCCGTCGGCGAACAGGTCACCGGCGGCGCCGATCGCGCCCAGTTCGCGGGCCTTGGCGACGTCCTGTTCGGCCCAGTAGCCGACGACACGCGGGCCGTGCCCGTCGGCGGCGAGCCGCAGCAGGCCGGTGAAGTCGTCCTCGGAGGAGATCTCCGGTCCGCCGCACTCGTGGACCGTGCCGATGCCGAGGGATACGGCGTGGGCGAGGGCGGCCCGCTGGGCCTCGGCACGCTGGGCCGGGGTGACGGCGCCCAGTGCGGCGGCGCGCACCGCGTGGTGGTCGTCCCCGGTGAGCGGGCGGTCCTCGCGGGTGACGGCGCCCGCGACGAGGTCGAGCAGCGCGGTGGTGACGACGGCGGAGTGCACGTCGATCCGGCTGAGGTAGAGGGGACGGCCGCCGGTGGCCTCGTCGAGTTCCGCGCGGGTCGGGGGGCGGCCGCCGGGCCAGCGGGCGGCGTCCCAGCCGTGGCCGAGCAGCACGCGGTCGTCCGGGCGGGCGGCGGCGAACTCCCGTACGCGGGCGAGCGCGGCCTCGAGCGAGGTCGCGGCGGACAGGTCGAGTCCGGTGAGAGCGAGGCCGGTGGCGGTGGTGTGGACGTGCGCGTCCGTGAACGCGGGGGTCACGAGCGCACCGTCGAGGTCGACCACCTCGTCGACGCCGTCCGCGAAGGCGTCGGCGGCACCCTCGGAGCCGACCCAGGCAACCTGGCCGCGCTCGACGACCATCGCGGTCGCGAAGGGGTCGGCGGGGCTGTGGACCTCTCCGCGGCGAAGCAGGACGGTGTGCGGCGGGACGGTGCGTTCACTCATGCCCACAGTCTCCCGCGTCCGGCCGGGCGCGCCGTACGCAGGGCCCGGTCGGGCGGGCGCGGGGCCGCCTGTGGTGGGTGGGTGGCGCGGGGACGGGGCGGGGGTGTCCGTCCTCGGACTGGCGCGATGGAGCTTGTTGGTGGGGGTGTGGGGTGCGGACGCGCCGGCCACTGCGGGCGAACACCCCCGCCCCGTCCCCGCCCCGCCGTGGGCGGGGAGGGGACGGGCAGTGGTGCCGCCGCTCCCGCGTTCCCGCGGGCAGTCGTGCCGCAGGGCGGTGGGGGTACCTCCCGCTCGAGCGCAGCCGAGAGTGGGGGAGGCACCCCGTAAGCGCCGGGCTGCGCAATCAACCCCCGGCCGACACCCACCCCGGCGCGCGAAATCCGCCCCGCTCAGATGCGCGGTGGGCGGGCCTCGTACGGGGTGGAGAGGACCACCGTCGTGCGGGTCGAGACGCCGGCCAGGGAGCGTACCCGGGCGAGGAGTTCCTCCAGTTCGTGCGGTGTGGACACGCGCACCTTGAGGATGTAGTTCTCGTCGCCCGCCACACTGTGGCAAGCCTCGATCTCCGGCACACCGGCGAGGCGGTCCGCGATGTCGTCGGGGGCGCTGGGGTCGAAGGGTTTGACCGAGATGAACGCGGTCATGGGCAGCCCGACGGCCTCCGGGTCGACGACCGCGGCATAGCCGCGGATGACGCCACGCTGCTCCAGCCGGCGCACCCGCTGGTGCACGGCCGACGTGGACAGGCCCGTGGCCTTGCCCAGGTCTGTGTAGCTCATCCGCCCGTCCTTGACGAGCAGCTGCACGATCTGTCGGTCCAGCTCCTCCATGGCGCAAGAACCTACAGTGCACTTGATCGCCTCGGATACCGGAGCGGGGGCTGCGGAGTCACCGCGCGGGGCACCTGCGAGCGGCATGTGACGAACGCCACAGCCTTCGGACGGTCTCCGTGATGTTCTCGTGATTACGCCCCGAGGGCGACGGGAAGTGCTTGCTGTGGTCGAGGCCGCAGCGCCTTCACGGCCCAGCCCGAGGGGGAGAACCCAATGCAGAGTCTTAAGCGCCTTGGTCGTACCACGTCCAAGCGGCAGCAGCCGGTCGTCACGCCCGAGCCGGAGTACGTCGAACCCGACGCCCTGGACGACGAATCCGACGCGTACGACACCTTCGAGATGTACCGGGTGACTTGCCCGGACTGCGCGCAGCCCATCGCCCTGCTGGCGGACGAGGACGTCCTGCCGGAGCACGCGCTGTGCGCCTCGCCGTGGAACCCGTTCGGACTCACCGTCTGTGCCGGTACCGGCCGCCGGGCCTCCGAGGCGCGGCCGGCGGACGAGTCCGTCGAGCCCCAGGAGCAGGACACGGCCCTGCTGTTGACGCTCCCTCAGGGGCTCGACTGGCGCATGCAGCCGTTCTCGCACGTCGGCGGCCCGGGTTCGCGCCCGATCAGGGTCCCGTCTATGCGGCGCCACGCCGCCTGAGCACACGCGGCAGGAGGGTGGCGCCGTGCGTCACCCTCGTCCGCCGTACGGGACGGCCGCGAACGCACGCCCTATTCCGGCGTTCGGTGACCCGTCCGGTCGCTCCCGCGTTGCCCAGGCATGACGACCCCCACGTACTCGACGACCGGGCGTCAACGCCGTGTCTTCGTGCCGCCTCCCTTGGAGGCGGCCGTACCCGCCCCGCCCCAGCTCCCGGATCCGCCGATCTACCGCGAGCTCATGCGGACCTGGGCCGACCGGGGCCGTACGCTGCCCGGGCGGCACGACCCGGAGTGGACCCGGCTCGCCGCGCCCTGGCGGGAGCTCGGTCGGTTCAGCGCGTCTCCGGCCCCGCGAGGTGGCGGGCGATGACCATGCGCTGGATCTGATTGGTGCCCTCGACGATCTGCAGCACCTTGGCCTCGCGCATATAGCGCTCGGCCGGGAAGTCCGCGGTGTAGCCGTAGCCGCCGAGGATCTGCACGGCGTCGGTGGTGACCCGCATGGCCGTGTCGGTGCAGTGGAGCTTGGCCATGGCGGCCTGCTTGGCGAACGGCCGCCCCGCGTCGCGCAGCCGGGCCGCCGCCAGATACAGCGCGCGTCCGGCCTCGATCTGTGTGGCCATGTCGGCGAGCATGAAGCGCAGTCCCTGGAAGTCGGCGATGGGCTTGCCGAACTGCCGACGCTCGGTCGCGTACGCGAGCGCCGCGTCGAGCGCCGCCTGGGCCAGGCCGACGGCGCAGGCGGCGATGCCGAGCCGGCCGCCGTCCAGGGCCGACAGGGCGATCGCGAAGCCCTGCCCCTCCTCGCCGATGCGCCGCGTGTCGGGGATCCGGACTCCGTCGAAGTGGACCTGGGCGGTGGGCGAGCCCTTCATGCCCATTTTCCTCTCCGGTACTGCGGCGCTCAGCCCGTCGGCGTCGCCGGGCACGAGGAACGCGGTGATCCCGCGCGGGCCCTCCTCGCCGGTGCGGGCCATGACCGTGTAGAAGTCGGCGATGCCTCCGTGGGTGATCCAGGCCTTGGTACCGGTGATCACCCAGGTGTCGCCGTCGCGCACAGCCTTGGTGCGCAGCGAGGCCGCGTCCGAGCCGGAGGCGGGCTCCGAGAGGCAGTAGGCGCCGAGCAGGCCGCCGTCGAACATCGCGTTGAGGTGCTCCGCCTGCTGCTCCTTGGCGCCGAAGGCGGCGAGCGCGTAACAGGCCAGGGTGTGCACGCTGACGCCCAGGCCGACGGTGAGTCGGGCCGTGGCGAGTTCTTCGAGGACCTGGAGGTAGACCTCGTAGGGCTGCTCGCCGCCGCCGTACTCGGCGTCGTAGGGCAGGCCCAGCAGGCCCAGCTCGGAGAGCCGGGTGAAGAGCTCGCGGGGGAAGCGTCCCGCGTCCTCCTCCTCGGCCGCCGTGGGGGCGATCTCGTGCTGCGCGATGTCACGGACGAGCGAGATGAGGTCCCGGGCCTCGTCCGTGGGCAGTTGCCGGTCCACCGGCTGCGGGGCGCGGTCGGGCATGGCGACGCTCTCCTCCCTGTTCGGGCACATCGGCGTGCGCCTTGGGTGGGGGCGGCTCCGCCGGGGTCGTATCGGTGCCTGGCCGATGCTCGCACTCCCGGGTCTCGGAAGCTGCTGACCAGCGGCTGTGCGCTGTGAGTATGCCCGATCGGCGGCATCGAGTCACCAGTTAACGAGCGCTCACCGAAGATACCTTCGCCACACCCTCCGCCGGTCCCCATTGGTCCGCACCATTGACCAACTGGTCTAGTCCTCCTAGGGTTTGGCTCCACCGATTCGCGCTCCCCTCCCCCCACGAGGAGTCACCGAATGCAATCCCCCCACCGCCCCCGCAGGCTGCGGGCGCTCCTGTCCGCCGCCTGCGCCGCCGTGCTCGGCGCCGGACTGCTCGCCGGCACAGGCGCCACGACCGCCGCCGCCGCGACCTCGGCTCAGGAGGCCGCCGCCGGGTCCAAGGTCATCGGCTACTTCACCGAATGGGGCACCTACGACCGGAAGTACTACGTCAAGAACATCGAGACGTCCGGCTCCGCGGAGCGGCTCACCCACATCAACTACGCCTTCGGCAACGTCACCGGCGGCAAGTGCGCGATGGGCGACTCGTACGCCGCGACGGAGCGCAGCTACACGGCGGCCGAGTCCGTCGACGGTGTCGCCGACACCTGGGACCAGCCCTTGCGTGGCACCTTCAACCAGTTGCGCGAACTGAAGAAGAAGCACCCCGGCCTGAAGGTCCTGTGGTCCTTCGGCGGCTGGACCTGGTCCGGCGGCTTCGGCGAGGCGTCGAAGAACCCGGCCGCGTTCGCCCGTTCCTGCTACGACCTGGTCGAGAACTCCCGGTGGGCCGACGTCTTCGACGGCATCGACATCGACTGGGAGTATCCCAACGCCTGCGGCGCCACCTGCGACTCCAGCGGCCGGGACGCCTTCCGGAACCTGATGTCGGCGCTGCGCGCCCAGTTCGGCACCGGGAACCTGGTCACCGCGGCGATCACGGCGGACGCCACCCCGGGCGGCAAGATCGACGCGGCGGACTACGCGGGCGCCGCCCAGTACGTCGACTGGTACAACCCGATGACGTACGACTTCTTCGGCGCCTGGGACGCCGCCGGGCCCACCGCCCCGCACTCGGCGCTGACCTCGTACGACGGCATTCCGAAGGCGGACTTCCACAGCTCGGCCACCATCGCGAAGCTCAAGGGTCTCGGCATCCCCGCCGGCAAGCTGCTGCTCGGCATCGGCTTCTACGGCCGGGGCTGGACCGGGGTGACGCAATCGGCGCCGGGCGGCACGGCGACGGGGCCCGCACCCGGTACGTACGAGCCGGGCATCGACGACTACAAGGTGCTCAAGGCCGCGTGCCCGGCGACCGGCACGGTCGGCGGCACCGCCTACGCCAAGTGCGGCAGCGAATGGTGGAGCTACGACACCCCGGCCACCATCGCGACCAAAATGAACTACAAGGACCAGCAGGGTCTGGGCGGCACGTTCTTCTGGGAGCTGAGCGGCGACACCGCGAGCGGGGAGCTGATCAAGGCGATCCGTTAGCCCCTCCGGGGTGCGCGGGGGGCGGGGGTTCCACGGGGGACCTCCGCCCCCTGTCGCTGTGCCCGGTCCGGCTCAGGCGTCGCGGCGCGCGGGTGCCGGTGCCGGGTGGGAGGGATCCAGTTCCTCGATGGCGCGCATGGCCCCGCCGAGCGTCTTCACCAGCAGCTCGCACATGGTCTCGCGCGGCAGATCACCACGGTCGATCCAGGCGAGCGCGGCGCCCTCGACGCTGCACACCCAGGCCAGCAGTCCCATCCGCGCCACCGGGGCGATGTCGGTGCGGCCGTACGCGCCCTCGGCGATGGTCGCGACGATCGCCTCGCGCACCCCGTCCCGGATGGCGTGCACCTCGGTGTCGAAGCCGACGCCGCCGGCGACGATCGCGCGATAGGCGGCCTGGTTGTGCTCGGCGTACCGCAGATAACTGTCGATGGTGCGCTGCACCCGCTCCACGGGCGGCAGTTCGGCCCCGCCGGCCGCGTGGGTGACCAGACCGGCCACCGAGTCCTGGATGATCGCCAGGTAGTAGCCCCGCTTGGAGTGGAAGTAGTAGTAGATCAGCCCTTTGGCGACCTGCGCCTGGCGTGCGATGTCGTCCATCGACAGCGCGTCGTAGGAAGTGTCGGCGAACAACTTCCGCCCGACGGCTATGAGTTCGGCCCGGCGGGCCGACGAGCGCTGGGTACCGCGCGCTCCGGGGCGCACGGCGGGCTGCTTGCTGATGTTCACTTTCGACCCAGGTCTCCTGCGGGCGGCGGGACAATCCCGCCGCAGTATGGCAGGTCGGGCGCCGGACCGGGTCGTGCGGCCCCTGGAGGCCTCCGGGTTACAGCAGTCCCAGCTGGGTCACGAGCATCGCGAGGACCACGACGAGCAGCCATCCCATGACGTGCTCGAGGATCTTCGGTCCGTCCTCCCGGGGGCCGCCGGTGCGGGCGCGGGTGACGGTGGCTGCGTTCGCGGTCATGGCTTCTCGCTGGTCTCGGTGGTACCTGGACTCCCCCATGCGGCTTCGTCCACCTTGCCACCGTGAGCGGCTTTCGCGGTCGAGACGTTGCTCACACGCCGACGGGCCCCGGCTCACCGGGGCCCGTCCGCCGAACGGGCTCAGCGCACTCCCACCGCCGCGAGCGCCGTCCGCTGGCGCGGGGTCGGATGTGCCGGGAAGTACAGGTAGCAGACCCCACCGGTGCCGGAGACGACCTTGCCGGAGGCGTTGTACCGCTTGGTCCGCAGCCAGATGTTCTCCCACTCGCGCCGCCGGTAGACGCGGCGCACGGCTTCGTTGTCGTCCGAGGCGGGGTCGTTGGCGATCACATCACCGTCGGCGGTGAAGCCGATCACGGTCATCAGGTGCCCGGACGTGCCGTACCCGGCCCCGGTCAGCTCCTCCTGAAGGAACGACTGGGACGTTATGGCCGGGATGCCGGCGGCGATCAGCGTCTCCAGGTCGGTGAGGGAGCGGAGGCGGGTGACCACTGACTGCAGGCCCTTGAAGGTGGCCGCGTAGGCGGCGTTGAACGGCCAGTTGCCGCAGCCGGCGTACTGGTAGTCGTACGTGTACCGGGCCGCGTGGCAGATCTGCGGGTCGGCGAAGGAGGGGTCGACCCAGGCCAGCTGCTCCTCGGTGAGCCTGCCGCCCCAGTACTCGATGATCATCTGGGAGGAGGTCGGGCTGCACCAGGCCTCGCCGCCGTTGTCGTACTCCGGGTACTGGCCCTTGTGGATCTCCTGGGAGTAGCGCGGGACGATCAGTTCCCGGGCCAGGCGGGGCGTGGAGGCGGGGACGGTGAACCGGTCGGGGACGTCGGAGCCCATCGCACCGGCCCGCCACACGGTCGGGGTGAGGCGGGTGCCGGGACGGCGGTGGAGGGTGAGACGCAGCCGGTAGGAGACCAGGCGGAGGCCCGAGGCGGCGTCGTCGACGGCGAACGTGTCCGTCCAGACGCTGCTCTTCCCGTCGCCCTGGTCGTCCACCGAGGTACGCCGGATGTCCTGGTCCCCGGCCGCCCAGCGGCCCAGGACGTACCAGGGGGTGTCCGTGCCGTCGGAGTACGTGCCCTTCAGCTCGACCTGGAGCCAGGTGCCCTCGGGGGTGTGCGCGTTCCAGGAGGCGATGGCCTCCGTGGCCGGAACCCGGAGACGGTGCACGGGCGACGTCCAGGTCGCGTACTCCCAGGCGGCCGTGCGGCCGGTGTGCGGGTCGGTGTAGTCGATGGTGCCGGCGGCCCTCGCGATCACCAGACCGGGGCGGGCACCGGCGACCGCGCGGGTCCCGTCGGCGGTGCCGCTGCGCCAGTCGGTGTACGAGGTCCAGGCCCGGTTGTCGACGGTGCGGGCGGGAGCCCGCCCGCCGCCGGTCGTGTCGGGGGCGCCGGCGGTCGTGGTACCGGCGTAGGCCGGGCCCGCGCTCCCGGCGACGGTGGCGACGACCGCCGCGGTCAGGAGGGTTCTGCGGGACGGCAGTTCGGCTCTGCTCATGGGTCGAGGACCCCCAGGTGTCGGAGTCGGGACAGGACCAGTGCACGGCCGGACGGACGGTGTGCGTCCGCCGGATGAAACGGGTGTGCGCCAACTATGGACGCAGCCGGGCGCGTCCTGCCAGCACCCCGGCCGTGCCTCACCCGACCAACATGGGACTCGACCAATGGCGGGACCTGCGGCAGCCACGCCGGACCCGGGGCCTAGAGTGCTCCCGTCAGCCCCTCACCTCCGGGAACCAGCCATTCACGATCTCGCCTCCCGCATCCGCCGGCTCGCCCCCTCCTGCGGCCCGGTCCGGCTCGTCGGTGTCGACGGGCACGCCGGCTCCGGTAAGTCGACCTTCGCCGGCCGGCTGGCCGAGGCGCTGGACGGCGCCCCGGTACTGCGGCTGGACGACGTCGCCGCCCACACGGAACTGTTCGACTGGACCGGACGGCTGCTGAGCGAGGTGATCGAGCCGCTCGGGCGCGGCGAGACCGCGCACTACGCCCCGTACGACTGGCGCACCCGGCGCTTCGGACCGCCCCGCCCGCTCCCTCCGGCGCCGGTGATCGTCGTGGAGGGTGTCGGCGCGGGACGCCGGGCGCTGCGCCCGCATCTGGCGCTGCTGCTGTGGATGGACCTGCCCCGCGAGGAGTCCTGGGCGCGTGGCCGGGCGCGGGACGGCGAGGAGCAGCGGGAGTTCTGGGACGGTTGGGTGCGCGCGGAACGCGAGCACTTCGCCGGCGATCCCTCACGCCCCTTCGCCGACCTTCTGGTGCGGCAGTGCACGGAGGGATATGAGGTGCTCAACGGGCCTGCCGGGACGGACGCGTCCACCACTTCGTTCACGCAGGGTGATGGACCGTCGGCAATGTGGTGAACTCGTGAAGAGTGGTCCCGGACAAGTTGCCGCAGTCCCCCAACTCCGCTTGACCGGGGGCCCGTACAGGTCTTACGTTCTCAATGTGCGGCTCTTCGGAGTCGCCCGCAGACACGAAGCCCCCGGTTGTTCCCCCGTGATCGGGGGCTTCGTTCTGCCCTCTTCACGTTTTTCGACCGCTCAGCGGCATATGACGATCACCCTGGGTCACCGTACGTCGAGGCGCTCCGCCCCTCCCACCTCGCGACTCGACGGGCACGGCACCCTGCGGACGTGACGCCGCCGCAGGTACGATGCCCTCGGTGCGACCTACGGACACTGCTTCGCGCACCTTGCAACTCCGGTCCGCGGTACAGCGGTTCGACCACAGGGAGCCGACGGGCGAGGGCCGGCCGGCACACCGACGGGGGCACGGTTTGTGGGGGACGTGATGGACTTCGGCACGCAGGGCGCGCAGGCCCCGGCCGACCTCGCCTGGCTGCGAGGCGTGGACGCCTACACCATGGGCGCTTACCCGCAGGCCGAGGAGGAGTTCCGGGCCGCGGTGCGGATCGACCCGGGGATGGCCGACGGCTGGCTCGGACTGCACGCGCTGCGCGTCGACACGACGACCGCGCTGCTGCGGATGTTCCGGCACCGGGACCGTTTCGGCGAACAGCGCACCCGGCACCGGCGCACGCTCAACTCCTGGTACTGGCTCGGCTGGTGGGTGCAGCCGGTGCTGGAGAGCCCCCGGGACCTGCTGCTGGCGCACGCCTCCCACTGGCTGGACGGCCGCCATGTCCCCGAGCTGGACCGGGCCCTCGCGGGACTGCCCCCGGTGGACACCGACCCGCAGGTCCGCTTCCTGCACGCCTGCCGCGCCTACCTCGTCAAGGACTGGGAGCAGCTGGTCCGGCACACGGACTCCCTGGTCGAGGACCCGATGCTGGGCATCGAGGCAGGCCTGTTCGGCGGCATGGCGCGGGTGCGGCTCGAGATGTACGGCCAGGCCGAACCGCTGCTGTCGGCGGCGCTGATGCGGTGCCGCAGCGAACAGCCGCAGCGCAAGGAGCTGCGCTACTGGCTGGCGCGCGCCCATGAGGGCACCGGCCGCAGTGCCGCGGCGCTCCCCCTGTACCGGGCCGTGCACCGGGTCGATCCGGCGTTCATGGACACCTCCGCCCGGCTGGCCGCCATCGCCGAGGGCGACGGCTACGACGATGCCGCCGACCTCGCCTCGATCACTTTGACGGGTGCCGGACAGGACATGATGGACGGCCCCGACACCCTCGACCCGCTCTTCGGCACGGAGGGGCGTGACCTGCGGCTGTCCGAGCCCGAGCCGCCGCCGGCTCCGCTGCCGTCGGTCACCGGGCCGGGTGTGCGCGAGCGGGCGGTCAGTTCCGGGGCACCGCTGCCGACGGGACCGACCGACCCCGCGTTACTCGAGGAGGCGCTCGCGGAACTGGAGCGCATGGTCGGCCTGGAGCCGGTGAAACGGCAGGTCAAAGCGTTGTCGGCGCAGCTGAACATGGCGCGGTTGCGAGCCGGCCAGGGGCTGCCGGTACAACCGCCGAAACGGCATTTCGTCTTCTCCGGGCCGTCCGGAACGGGGAAGACCACGGTGGCCCGAATTTTGGGCCGCGTCTTCTACGCCCTCGGGCTGCTCGGCGGTGACCATCTGGTGGAGGCCCAGCGGGCCGATCTGGTGGGCGAGTATCTCGGGCAGACCGCGGTGAAGGCCAATGAGCTGATCGACTCCGCGCTCGGCGGGGTGCTGTTCGTGGACGAGGCCTACTCCCTGTCCAACTCCGGGTACGGCAAGGGGGACGCGTACGGGGACGAGGCACTTCAGGTGCTGCTGAAGCGGGCCGAGGACAATCGGGATCACCTGGTGGTGATCCTCGCCGGGTATCCGGAGGGCATGGACCGGTTGCTGGCCGCGAACCCCGGGCTGTCGTCCCGTTTCACCACACGCGTGGACTTTCCGTCGTACCGGCCGCTGGAGCTCACCGCGATCGGTGAGGTGCTGGCGGCGGAGAACGGAGACGTGTGGGACGAGGAGGCGCTGGACGAACTGCGCTCGATCGCCGGGCATGTGGTGGAGCAGGGGTGGATCGACGAGTTGGGGAACGGGCGGTTCCTGCGGACGCTGTACGAGAAGAGCTGTGCCTATCGGGATCTGCGGTTGTCGGTGTACCCCGGTGAGCTGACGCGCGAGGATCTGGCGACGTTGCGGCTGGCGGATCTCATGCAGGCGTACGGGGAAGTGCTGTCGGGGCGAGGGCCGGCGGACCCACCGGGGTTGTGAGGCCCGGTGGGCCGAGCCGGCGGCGGCTGTGTTCGCTCGCCCCGCCGGAGGGGTGTCTCCCCCGCTCCCGGCTCGAGCGGGGGAACCCCACCAGCTAGGTCGCCAGGGCTTGTTCCGGGGTGTCGGTTGATCTCTGGGGGGTGAGGGTGACCTCTCTGTGGGCGGGGTCGCGTACCTCCCCCACCAGGAGTTCCAGGACGTCCTCCAGCGCGACCAGGCCCAGGACCTTGCCGGAGGCGTCGGAGACCTGGGCCAGGTGGGTCGCCGCGCGGCGCATCACCGTGAGGGCGTCGTCCAGGGGGAGCTCGGGGCGCAGGGTGGTCATGGGGCGCCACAGCTGCTGCGGAACGGCGCGGTCGGAGTCCTCCAGGTCCAGCACGTCCTTGACGTGCAGGTACCCCATGAAGGCCCCACCGTCCGCGGCCACCGGGAAGCGGGAGTAGCCGGTGCGGGCGGTGAGCTCCACGATCTCACCAGGGGTGACCGCGGGCGTGACCGTCACCAGCGACTCGCGGTCCAGCAGGACGTCCGTCACCGGGCGGGAGCCCAGCTCCAGGGCGTCCTCCAGGCGTTCTGCCTCCTCGGGGTCGAGGAGACCCGCCTGGCCGGCGTCCTCCACCAGCCGGTTGAGCTGCTCGCTGGTGAAGACGGCCTCGACCTCGTCCTTCGGCTCGACGCGGAACAGCCGCAGAACGGCCTGGGCACAGGCGCCGAGGGCGACGGTGACCGGCCGGCACAGCCGGGCGAACCAGACCAGTCCGGGGCTCAGCCACAGCGCGGCGGTCTCCGGTGCCGCCATGGCCAGGTTCTTCGGGACCATCTCCCCGATGACGAGGTGGAAGAAGACCACGACGGCGAGCGCGATGACATAGCCGAGCGGGTGGATCATGCCGTGCGGCAAGTGCATCCCGACGAACGCCGGCTCGAGCAGATGGGCGACCGTCGGCTCGGCGACCGCGCCCAGGGTGAGCGAGCAGACGGTGATGCCGAACTGGGCGGCCGCCATCATCTGCGGCAGATGCTCGAGGCCGTACAGCACCTGACGGGCGCGGGCGGTGCCGAGGGGTTCGATCTGACTGCGGCGGACGGAGACCAGGGCGAACTCGGCGCCGACGAAGAAACCGTTGGCGAGTACGAGCAGCGCGGCGAAGAAGAGCTGCAGGACGCTCATCCGGCCACCTCCACGAGAGGCAGCGGGGCCGTTCTGACCAGCCGGACGCGCTCGGCGCGGTAGTGGCCGACCGCACGGACCGACAGGCGCCAGCCGGGCAGTTCCGCGCGGTCGCCGACGGCCGGGATGCGTCCGAGCAGGTCGGCGACCAGGCCGGCCACCGTCTCGTAGGGCCCCTCGGGCACCTCCAGGCCTATGCGCAGCAGTGTGTCGACGCGGACTCCGCCGTCGACGTCCCAGGCCGGGTTGCCGTCCTCCGGCGGCGCGGGGGCGAGTTCGGGAACGTCCTGGCCGTCGTGCTCGTCGCGCACCTCTCCGACGATCTCCTCGACGATGTCCTCCAGCGTGACCACGCCGGCCGTGCCGCCGTACTCGTCGACGACGACGGCGATGGGCTGTTCGCTGCGCAGCCGCGTGAGCAGCGGACGTACGGGCAGGGTCTCGGGGACGAGCAGCGCCGGGCGGGCGATGCGGCCGACGGGAGTGCGCAGCCGGTGGGGCGCGGGTACCGCCAGGGCGTCCTTGAGATGGACCATGCCGACGATCTCGTCGATCCGGTCCCGGTACACGGGGAAGCGGGACAGTCCGGTGGCCCGGGTCAGATTGACCACGTCCTCGGCGGTCGCCGACGACTGCAGGGCGCTGACCTTCACGCGGGGGGTCATGACGTGCTGCGCGGTCAGCTCGCCCAGGGACAGGGTGCGGACGAAGAGGTCGGCCGTGTCCTGTTCGAGGGCGCCGGCCCGGGCGGAGTGGCGGGCCAGGGAGACGAGTTCGCCGGGGGTGCGGGCGGAGGCCAGCTCCTCGGCGGGCTCGAAGCCCAGGGCGCGCACCAGACGGTTGGCCACGGCGTTCAGCCCGGCGATCACCGGGCGGAACAGCCGGGCGAAGGCGTGCTGCGGGCCGGCCACGAAGCGTGCGACCTGCATCGGGCGGGACACCGCCCAGTTCTTGGGCACGAGCTCACCGATCACCATCTGGACCGCCGAGGCCAGCAGCATGCCGACGACGACGGACACCCCGGGTACCGCGCCTTCGGGGATGCCGATGCCGGTGAAGGGGCCGTGCAGCAGTCCGGCGAGGGCCGGCTGGGCCAGCATGCCGACGACGAGGGAGGTGATGGTGATGCCGAGCTGGGTGCCGGAGAGCTGGAAGGACAGCTCCCGGAGGGACGCGACGACGCGGCGGGCGCGCCGGTCGCCGGCCGCGGCGGCCTGTTCGGCGTCCGGTCGTTCGACCGTCACCAGACCGAACTCCGCGGCCACGAAGAACCCGTTGGCCAGAATCAGTACGAACGCGGCTGCGAGCAGCAGCAGGGGGGTGGTCATGATGCCGCCGCCTCCACATGCGCGCGAACCCGGGAACACGGGTCCGCGCTATGTCGGCAGGGGGCGGCGCAGGTACTGCAGGACGATCCGTCCATCGCCGGAGAGGGTCACTCCTCGGGTAGCTGGAGCCCCTGGGCACCGGGCGGGGCGGCAGGGGCGGAGGCGCTGTCGTCGCGCCTCCGCCCACCAGATTAATCAAGACATGGGCGACTGCGGGAGGTGGACGTCCCCGGCGCTCCCCGGACACGGCCCCGTACGGGCCCGCGGAGCCGGTCCGTGCAGGATGCCGGGGTTCAGCCCCGTGGCGTCCCGTGGCCGGGTGTGGAGCGCTCCTCGGCGAGGGCCCGCAGGGCGCGTGCGTCGGCGATGGCACGCTGCTTGGCGATGCCCGGCTGGATGCCGAGGGCGGGCAGGCTGGTGCCGTCGCTGAGGTCGAGGAAGACCCAGGGATCACCCGGGCGGAGGTTCACCTGAAGGATCTCAGCCCACTCCAGGCGGCGCCGGCTCACGATGTTGACGACGGTGACGCCCGACTCGTCGGCGACGACTTTCGGCCGGGCCAGCAGGAACAGCACACCGGCCAGCAGCGCGGCGGTGAACACGAAGCTGATCCGCTCCCCCGGGCTGAGCTGTTCCAGCAGCAGCGCGATGAGGGTGATGACCACAAACATCGCGATACCGGCCGAGTGCAGCACCGCGCGGGTGCGGGACGGACGGAAGGTGACGGGCAGCGCGGGCGGCCCGCCCGGCGTGGATGCGGACATGGGAGTGCTCCGGGCCCGGTCAGAGGCGGCAGGCGTGGATGGCCGTGGTGAGGATGGCGCGGGCGCCGATGTCGTACAGGTCGTCCATGATCCGCTGGGCGTCCTTGGAGGGGACCATCGCGCGGACGGCGACCCAGCCCTCGTTGTGCAGCGGGGAGACGGTCGGGGACTCCAGGCCCGGGGTGAGCGCGACGGCCTTCTCCAGCTGCTCGACCCGGCAGTCGTAGTCCATCATCACGTAGGTGCGGGCGACCAGGACGCCCTGGAGGCGGCGCAGGAACTGCTGCACCTTGGTCTCGACGGTCGGGTCGGCGTCGGCGGAGGCGCCGGTGCGGCGGATGACGACCGCCTCGGACTTCATGATCGGCTCGCCGAAGACCTCCAGGCCCGCGTTGCGCAGGGAGGTGCCGGTCTCGACGACGTCGGCGATGACCTCGGCCACGCCCAGTTCGATGGCGGTCTCGACGGCGCCGTCGAGGTGGACGACCGAGGCGTCGATGCCGTGGTCTGCGAGGTGTGCGGCGACGATCCCCTCGTAGGAGGTGGCGACCGTCCTGCCGGTGAGGTCGGTGAGGCCGTTCGCCGTTCCGGGCCGGGTGGCGAAGCGGAAGGTGGAGCGGGCGAAGCCGAGCGGCAGGATCTCCTCGGCGTCGGCGCCGGAGTCGACGAGCAGGTCGCGGCCGGTGATGCCGATGTCCAGCTTGCCCGAGGACACGTAGATCGCGATGTCGCGGGGGCGGAGGTAGAAGAACTCCACCTCGTTGACCGGGTCGACGATCCGCAGTTCCTTGGACTCGCGGCGCTGCTGGTAGCCGGCCTCATGCAGCATCTCCCCCGCGGGGCCTGACAGGGAACCCTTGTTGGGGACGGCGATGCGCAGCATGAGGTCGGCTTCCTTCGTGTGGGGAGGGGTGTGTCGGGGGGCGTCGGATCTACAGGTGGGCGTAGACGTCGTCGAGGGAGATGCCGCGGGCGACCATCATCACCTGGACGTGGTAGAGCAGCTGGGAGATCTCCTCGGCGGCCGCTTCCTTGCCCTCGTACTCGGCGGCCATCCAGACCTCGGCGGCCTCCTCGACGACCTTCTTGCCGATGGCGTGGACGCCCTTGTCGACGAGCTCGGCGGTGCGGGAGGTGGCGGGGTCGCCGTGGGCGGCCTTGTGCTGGAGCTCGGTGAAGAGCTCCTCGAACGTCTTCTTGGACATGGTGGTCCTTACCCTACGCGGTGGCGGGGACTGCTCACCGCCAGGGTTCGGATACTGAACGCAGTGTGGCCGCGGTCGCCACGGCGGCGGTGACCGCCTCGTGGCCCTTGTCCTCGCTGGAACCGGGCAGTCCGGCCCGGTCCAGGGCCTGCTCCTCGTTGTCACAGGTGAGCAGGCCGAACCCGACGGGCACCCCGGTGTCGACCGACACCTGGGTGAGGCCCTGGGTGACGCCCTGGCACACGTAGTCGAAGTGGGGCGTGCCACCCCGGATGACGACGCCGAGGGCGACGACCGCGTCGTAGCCGCGCCCGGCCAGGACCTTGGCGACGACGGGGAGTTCCCAGCTGCCGGGCACCCGGAGCAGGGTCGGCTCGTCGATGCCGAGGTCGTGCAGGGCGCGCAGGGCGCCGTCCACCAGTCCGTCCATCACCTTCTCGTGCCACTGTGCCGCGACGACGGCGACCCTGAGGTCACCCACGTTGCGTACGGACAGTTCCGGTGCACCCTTGCCGCTCACGTCTCTCCTCGGTTCTCTTACTGGTTGCCGCAGGCGGGCACGGTCGGCGTGTCCAGCCAGGGCAGGTCGTGGCCCATCCGGTCCCGCTTGGTACGCAGGTACCGGAGGTTGTGCTCGCTCGTGGTGACGGGCATCGGCTCGCGCCGGGCGACCTCGATGCCGTGCCGGACGAGCGCGTCGGACTTGTCGGGGTTGTTGGTCATCAGGCGGACGCTGCGGACCCCGAGGTCGGCGAGGATCTGCGCGCCGGCGCCGTAGTCGCGGGCGTCGGCGGGCAGGCCGAGTTCCAGGTTGGCGTCCAGGGTGTCCCGGCCCCGTTCCTGGAGTTCGTAGGCGCGCAGCTTGGACATCAGGCCGATGCCGCGCCCCTCGTGTCCGCGCAGGTAGACGACCACGCCCCGGCCCTCGGCCTGGATGCGGTCCAGGGAGGCGTCCAGCTGGGGTCCGCAGTCGCAGCGCTGGGAGCCGAAGACGTCACCGGTGAGGCATTCGGAGTGGACGCGGACCAGGACGTCGTCGCCCGAGCCGATCTCGCCGTGGACGAGGGCGACGTGCTCGACGCCGTCGACGGTGGAACGGTAGCCGTACGCCGTGAAGGTGCCGTGGGAGGTGGGCAGCCGGACCTCGGCCTCGCGGCGGACGGTGGGCTCGGCGGACCGGCGGTAGGCGATCAGATCCTCGATGGAGATGATCGTCAGGCCGTGCTTGCGGGCGAAGGGCACGAGTTCGGGCAGCCGCAGCATGCGGCCGTCCTCACCGGCGATCTCGACGATGGCACCGGCCGGCCGCAGCCCGGCGAGGCGGGCGAGGTCGACGGCGGCCTCGGTGTGGCCGTTGCGCACGAGCACACCGCCGGGGCGGGCGCGCAGCGGGAAGACGTGGCCGGGGCGGACGAAGTCGGAGGGTCCGGCGGTACCGCCCGCCAGCAGCCGGAGCGTGGTGGCGCGGTCGGCGGCGGAGATGCCGGTGCTCACTCCGTGTGCGGCGGAGGCGTCGACGGAGACGGTGAACGCGGTCTTCATCGACTCGGTGTTGTCGTCGACCATCTGCGGGAGGTGCAGCCGGTCCAGTTCGTCGCCCTCCATGGGGGCGCAGATGAGGCCGCGGCACTCGCTCATCATGAAGGCGACGATCTCCTCGGTCGCCATCTCGGCGGCGATGACGAGATCTCCCTCGTTCTCGCGGTCCTCGTCGTCGACGACCACGACGGGGCGGCCGGCCGCTATGTCGGCGACGGCCTGCTCGACCGGGTCGAGCCGGAGGTCGAAATCCTCGGTGTCGTACAGCATGGGTGCCGCGGTCATGCCGGCGCTCCTTCCAGGGCGGGCCGCGCGTCGCGGGAGCGCAGCCACCAGTCGCGCAGGCCCCAGAGGACCAGTGCGCCGTAGATGATGTAGACGAAGCCGGAGAACGCGAAGCCGTTGGCGAAGTTGAGGGGGACGCCGACGAGGTCGACGAGCAGCCAGGCGAACCAGAACTCGACCATGCCGCGGGCCTGGGCGTACATGGCGACGATCGTGCCGACGAAGATGTAGGCGTCCGGCCAGGGGTCCCAGGACAGGGACGGGTAGAGGGTGAACAGCCCGCCGACGGCGAGGGTGCCGACGGCCGCCGCACCCGCCAGGACGACTCGTTCGAGGTTCGTCGCGAACCGTACGTCGATGGCGCCGTCCTGCGCCTGCTGCCGGCCGCGGTTCCACTGCAGGAAGCCCCAGGTGGCGACCAGCATGACGACGACCTGCTTGCCCGCACTGCCCGAGAGGTGGGCGGTGGCGAAGGCGGCGAAGAGGATGAGCCCGGAGAGGAACTGGGCGGGCCAGGTCCAGATGGAACGGCGCCAGCCGAGGGCGAGGCCGAGCAGACCGATGACGTTGCCGATCATGTCCGACCATTTGATGTGCTGGTCGAGGACGGTGAACGCCTCGGAGTTGAGCCAGTTCACCGGGCCGCCCCCTCGCCGATCGCGCGGTCGCCGAGCATCCGCTCGACGTACTTGGCGATGACGTCCACCTCGAGGTTGACCGGGTCCCCGGGCTGCTTGATGCCGAGCGTGGTCAGGGCGAGGGTGGTGGGGATGAGGCTGACGGTGAAGTGGTCGGGTCCGGCGTCGACGACGGTGAGGCTGATGCCGTCGACGGTGATGGAGCCCTTCTCCACGACGTAGCGGGAGAGGTCCGCGGGGAGCGAGACCTTCACGAGCTCCCAGTTCTCCGACGGCCTGCGCTCGAGGATCTCGCCCGTGCCGTCGACATGGCCCTGCACGATGTGACCGCCCAGACGCCCGCCCACCGCCATGGGGCGTTCGAGGTTGACGCGGGAGCCGACGGTGAGGACGCCGAGGCTGGAGCGGTTCAGGGTCTCCGCCATCACGTCGGCGGTGAACTCGTCGCCCTCGTGCTCGACGACCGTGAGGCAGACGCCGTTGACGGCGATGGAATCTCCGTGCTGGGCGCCCTGGGTGACGACGGGGCCGCGCAGCCGGAAGCGACAGGCGTCGTCGAGGGTCTCGACGGCGGTGATCTCGCCCAGCTCTTCGACGATTCCGGTGAACACTTCCCGGGTCCTCCTGCCTCTTCGGGCACGGACTCCGGGGCCTGTCGATGACGACAGAGACTACGAGCGAGGATCCCGGGAACGACGCCGGACAGGGCTCGCCTCGTCGGCGAACCGGTACGGCGGCGCGCATGGATGCCCGCCCGCCGCGCACTGCCTCCCATCCGGACTTTAACCGTCGGTCCAGGAATTTCACCTGGTCAACCGGTCGCTGGAGGCGACCGGGTCGCGGACTGTAACCGCCGGTTCGGACTTTCACCGACCCCGGAGTGCGCTGCTACTGGTACAGGGCCAGTGTGCCACGGCCCGCCGTCACCCATGCAGGCGAGGGGTGTGGAGTGCCTCACAGCGGGTGACACGTGGGCTGCCGAGCGTTGCCCGCCGAGCAACTGCCCTGCCGTCGCACCCTTTTGAGCAGCCGACCCCGGCAACGCGAGATTGGTCCATACCTATTGACGCTGTGGTCTAGTCCTCTTAGGGTCCGAGCCAACTTCCGTGGAGAGGAACCCACTGTGCCGTCCCCCTCACGCCCCGGGGCGAGACCCGCGCTGCTCGCCTCCGCCGCCGCCGTCGCGGGCCTGCTGCTCACGGCCCTGCCCGCCACCGTTTCGCACGCCGCCGACCAGGAGTCCTGTCGTCCCGACGGCCTCCACAGCACCCCCGGTGTCGACGTCCCGTACTGCTCGGTCTACGACTCGGCCGGACGGGAGAAGATGGGCGCCGACCACCAGCGCCGGGTGATCGGCTACTTCACCGGCTGGCGCACCGGCAAGGACGGAAAGCCCGCCTACCTCGCGTCGGACATCCCGTGGGACAAGATCACCCACATCAACTACGCGTTCGCGCACATCGACAAGAGCAACAAGCTCTCCGTCGGCCCGGACGGCGCGAACAACCCCGCGACGGGCATGACGTGGCCCGGCGTGGACGGCGCGGAGATGGATCCGCAGCTTCCCTACCAGGGCCACTTCAATCTGCTCAACAAGTTCAAGAAGCAGCACCCCGACGTCAAGACGCTGATCTCGGTGGGCGGTTGGGCCGAGACCGGCGGCTACTTCGACGCCGACGGAACCCGCGTGAACTCCGGCGGCTTCTACTCGATGGCCACCAACGCCGACGGCTCGGTCAACCAGGCGGGCATCGACACGTTCGCCGACTCGGCGGTCGACTTCATCCGGACGTACGGCTTCAACGGCGTCGACATCGACTACGAGTACCCGACGACGATGAAGGACGCGGGCAATCCACTCGACTGGTCCCTCGCCAACGCCCGGCGGGCCGGGCTGGTCAAGGGCTACGCGGCGCTGATGAAGACGCTGCGCGAAAAGCTGGACCGCGCGGGCGCGGCGGACGGCAGGCACTACCTGCTCACCGTGGCGGCCCCCTCGTCCGGCTACCTGCTGCGTGGCATGGAGACCTTCCAGGTCCAGAAGTACCTGGACTACGTCAACATCATGTCGTACGACCTGCACGGCGCCTGGAACGAGTACGTCGGCCCGAACGCCTCGCTCTTCGACGACGGCAAGGACGCCGAGCTGGCCGCCGCGAACGTCTACGGCAGCGCCCAGTACGGCGGCATCGGCTATCTCAACACCGACTGGGCCTACCACTACTTCCGCGGCTCGATGCCGGCCGGCCGCATCAACATCGGCCTGCCGTACTACACGCGCGGCCACAAGAACGTCCAGGGCGGCACCGACGGTCTGTGGGGCAAGGCCTCCGCGTCCACCTGCCCGGCGGGCTCCGGCCTGACCAAGTGCGGCGACGGCGCCGTCGGCATCGACAACCTCTGGCACGACCTCGACACCAACGGCAAGGAGTCCCCGGCGGGCTCCAACCCGATGTGGCACGCCAAGAACCTCGAGAAGGGGATCGTCGGCGACTACGTCACCGACTACGGCTTCCCGGCGGACACGAAGCTGACGGGCACCTACGCCCGCAAGTACGACCCGACGCTGGTCGCCCCCTGGCTGTGGAACGCCGAGAAGAAGGTCTTCCTCTCCACCGAGGACGAGCAGTCGGTCGGGGCCAAGGCCGACTACGTCGTGGACCGCGGCATCGGCGGCACGATGATCTGGGAGCTGGCCGGCGACTACGGCTGGAACGACGCCAAGGGCCAGTACGAGCCGGGCGACACGCTCACCTCGCTGATGTACGACACGTTCCGGGCGGCCACGCCGTACGGCGCGAAGAAGTCGAACGCGGACCTGCCGACGGAGGCCGTGAACGTGGACGTGCAGTTCACGGACTTCAAGCTGGGCGACTCCAACTACCCGATCACGCCCAAGCTGCGGATCACGAACAACACGAAGACGGCCCTGCCGGGCGGCACCGAGTTCCGGTTCGACTACGCCACCTCGGCCCCGGGGAACGCCTCCGACCAGTCCGGCTTCGGCACCAAGGTCATCAGCAGCGACCACACGGGCGACAACGTGGGCGGTCTGAAGGGTGACTTCCACCGGGTGTCGCTGAAGCTGCCGGCGTGGCAGTCGCTGGCGCCCGGCGCGAGCGTCGACCTGTCGTTCAACTACTACCTCCCCGTGTCGACCCCGTCGAACTGGACAGTGACGGTCTCCGGCACGACGTACGCCCTCGCCGGGGACCTGGCCCGCGGGACCACCGTGGTCGAGCCGGGCACCGGCACGACGCCGACGGACCCGCCCACGGGTGAGCCCGGTGACTGCGAGGAACCGGCGTGGGACGCCTCGGCCGCCTACGGCGGGGGCAGCGTCGTCTCCCACGAGGGGCACCTCTGGAAGGCGCAGTGGTGGACGCAGGGCGAGGAGCCCGGCACCACCGGCGAATGGGGAGTGTGGCGGGACCAGGGAGCCTGCTGACCTCTGAGGACCGGCCCGGCGGCGGTGACGACGGCCCTTGCCCGCCGCCGGGCCTCACCATGTGCGGATGCGCTCGGTGCCGGACCCGGCGAAGCTGGACTTCGGGCGGGTCCGGCACCGATGTGTGAAAGGGCTGAAACAGCATGACCACGATCCTGGTGACCGGCGGTACCGGAACGCTCGGCAGGCCTGTCACCGAGCGACTGCGGGCGGACGGGCACGAGGTGCGGGTGCTCAGCCGGCACGCGCAGCCGTACGCCGTCGACCTGCGCGAGGGCGGGAGCGGACTGGACGCCGCCGTCACGGGCGTGGACACGGTCGTGCACTGCGCCACCTCGCCGCGTGGCGGCGACGAGAAGCCCACGCGGAACCTGATCGCGGCGGCGCAGCGGGCCGGAGTGGGCCATCTCGTCCACATCTCGATCGTCGGCGTCGACCGGGTGCCGTTCGGCTACTACAAGTCCAAGCTTGCGGTGGAACGGATGATCGAGGACTCCGGGACGGGCTGGACGGTGCTGCGCACGACCCAGTTCCACGACCTGGTGCTCAGGCTGCTGCAGGGCATGGCGAAGCTGCCGGTCATGCTGCTGCCGGCCCGTGTGAAGGACCAGCCGATCGACGTCACCGAGGTCGCCGGCCGCCTGGCCGAGCTGGCCCAGGGGGCGCCTGCGGGCCGCGTCGACGACATGGGCGGGCCCGAGGTGCGCACGCTCGACTCCTTGGCGCGCGCGTATCTGAAGGCCTCGGGGCGTCGGCGGGCGGTGGTGAAGGTGCCGCTGCGGGGCGCTGCGTACGACGCCTTCCGGGCGGGCGGCCATCTGGCGCCGGAGCGGGCGGTGGGGCAGGGCACGTTCGACGAGTTCCTGAGGACTCGGTTGGGATCCGGCTCCGGGGGCCGGTGAGGTCAGGCGGCGGCAGAAGGTGCCCGGGGGTGGGTTGCCCATCCGGCGTTCTGCGGGGTGCCCTGCGTGGGTGCCGGCCGGGGGGTGTGTGCGCAGCCCGGCGCCGGCGGGGTGCCGTCGCGCCCACCCTCCCCCACTCTCGGCTTCGCTCGAGCGGGGGGACCCCCATCGCCCCAGCGGCACGACTGCCCGCGGGAGCGGCGGGGACGGCAGCGCGACTGCACACGGTTGGCCGCGGCGGGTGAGCCGCGGGTGTGTCGCCTACGGCGGGGCGGGGGTGTTCGCCCGCAGTGGCCGGCGCGTCCGCACCGTGCGCCTCCACCGACAAGCACAGCCGCGCCAGTCCGAGGACGGCCGCCCCCGGCCCGGCCCCGCACCGCTCACCCCCCGTGGGCGCCAGGTGTGCGAAGGGCTAGTGGCCGGGAGCGCCGAAGAGGTCGTTCTGGGCCTGGTCGCGGGCTGTCAGGAGGGCTCCGCGCAGGACCGCGCCGCCGCCCAGGGTGCTGGGGTGGACCTCGGCGGGCAGGGGTGAGAGGACGGCCAGCCGGTCCCGCACCCGCGCGGCCAGCGCCTCGCCGCCGGCCTGTCCGACCTCGCCGCCCAGGACCACGTGCCCGGGGTCCAGCAGCGCGACGACGGACGCGACGCCCACCGCGACCCGGTCGGCGAGGGTGTCGAGGAAGCGTGCGGCGGCGGAGGCGTGCCCGGCCGTCGCCACGGCCGCCCGCACCGCGCCCGCCGCCGGTTCGACCCCGGGTTCCGCCTCGATGCCGTACTCCGCCGCCAGTTCCGCGACCGCCGCCGCCCCCGCCAGGGAGTGGAAGCCGCCCGCGCAGTCGGTGGCCGAGGGCAGGCCGCGGGTGCCCGGTACGGGGAGGAAGCCGATCTCGCCCGTGCCGCCGGAGGCACCCCTGCGCAGGGTGCCGTCGAGGACGACGGCCGCACCCGTCCCGTGGCCCAGCCACAGCAGCACGAACGTGTCCCGGTCCCGCGCGGCCCCGTCGCGCTGCTCGGCCAGCGCGGCGAGGTTCGTTTCGTTCTCCACGCTGACACGGGCCTCCGGCAGCCGTTCCTGAAGCGCCGCGACCAGGCGCCGGTGCCACTCGGGCAGCTTGGTGGAGTCGCGCAGTTCGCCGCTCGCGGGGTCGATCAGCCCCGGCGCCCCGATCCCCACGGTGTGCAGCCGGTCGGCGCCCGCCTCCTTCGCCGTCCGCTCGACCAGCGCCACGGCCTGTTCCACCGCGGGCCCCGTCCCCGCGTCCCCGGTGATGGGGAGGGACGCCTCGGCGAGCACCTCGCCGACGAGGTCGGACACGACCACGGCGACGCCCTCGGTGCGGACGTCCAGCGCTGCCAGGTGCGCCCGGTCCGCGACGATGCCGTACAGCTTGGCATTGGGGCCGCGGCGCTGCTCCCCCGTCTCGCCGGCCACCGCGATGAGCCCGGCCGCGGTGAGACGTTCGACGAGGTCGGCGACGGTGGGCCGGGACAGACCGGTCAGCTGCTTCAACTGTCCCGCGGTCAGCGGGCCTTCCTGCTGGAGCAGGCGCAGCGCGAGCCGGTCGTTGATGGCTCTGGCGGTGCTCGGGGATGCGGCCATGCCGGGATCCTTCCAGATCGGCGGGACCGGTCGGCGCGGGGACCGGCAGCACGGACGAGCGAGGACGGCTCGGATAATGTCTTATCTTTCAGGCAGGGTTCCTGATAGTTTACGCGACGCCAACAGGAACGGGCCGACGGGAGGGGCGGGTCGATGGGTGCAGTGGTGTACGGACAGCGCGATGTGAGGCGGGCACGGTACGCCGTGGCCGCGGTGTTCGCCGTGCACGGCGCCGTCACCGGATCGTTCGCCACCCGGGTCCCCTGGATCCAGGACCACGCCGGTGTGAGCGCCGGTCAGCTCGGCCTCGCCCTCGCCTTCCCCGCACTCGGCGCGTCCGTCGCGATGCCGCTGGCGGGGAGCATCAGCCACCGCTTCGGCGCCCGCACCGCGCTGCGCGGGCTGATGGCGCTGTGGACGCTCGCGCTGATCCTGCCGTCGGCCGCCCCCAACATGCTCACCCTCTGTCTGGCCCTGTTCGTCTACGGCGCCACGGCGGGCATGTCGGACGTGGCGATGAACGCGCTGGGCGTGGAGGTGGAGAACCGTCTCAACAAGTCGATCATGTCGGGGCTGCACGGCATGTGGAGCGCCGGCGCCCTGATCGGCTCGGCGGCCGGCACGCTCGCCGCCCACCTGGGCTCGGACGCCCGGCTGCACCACGCGCTCGCCGCCGCCGTGCTGACGGTGGCGGGGGTCACCGCCTGCGCCTGGGTCCTCGATCTGCAGCCGGCGGAGGACGAGGAGCCACCGCCCCGGTTCGCGCTGCCGCCCCGCTCCGCCCTGCTCATCGGTGCGATCGGTTTCTGCGCGGTGTTCGCCGAGGGCGCGAGCCTGGACTGGTCGGCGGTCTATCTGCGCGACCAACTGGAAACCTCGGCCGGTCTCGCGGCGGCCTGCACGACGGGCTTCACGCTCACCATGGCGATCGCCAGGATCGCCGGCGACCACGTGGTCGACCGCTACGGCGCCGTGCGCACGGTCCGTACGAGCGGTGTGGTCGCCGTGCTCGGCGGACTGCTGATCGTGTTCGCCGAGCACCCCGCCATGGCGATGGGCGGATTCGCACTGATGGGGCTGGGCATCGCCGTGGTCGTGCCGCTGTGCTTCGCGGCCGCCGGCCGCAGCGGCGCCAATCCGAGCCTGGCCATCGCGGGCGTCGCGACCATCACCTACACGTCGGGGCTGATCGCCCCGAGCGCGATCGGACTGCTGGCGCAGGCGACCAGCCTGATGGTGTCGTTCGTCCTGGTGACCGTGCTGTCCTGCGGCGTCGCAAGCTTCGCCGGTGTCCTGCGCGCCGGAGACCGCGCGAAGGTCACGCGTCCGGACGCAGCAGTTCCCGAGCCGCGTCTCTGAACGGCTCGCTCCAGGGCGCCGGGCGCAGCGTCCCGGCGTCCAGCCGCACCAACACCCGGCTGCCGCGGGCGTAGGTCACCGCCCCGTCGGCCGAGCAGAAGCGGAAGCCGTAGGTGAGCCCGGTGGTGCCCAGCCGGTCCAGCCACAGATGGACCGCGTAGGTGCCGGGCCGGGTCACCGGGGCCTCGTAAGTGACGCGCAGTTCCTTGACGGCGTTGCAGGCGTCACCGGCCGCGGCCCAGTCGCCCTCGAAGCGGACGCCGTTGTCGTGCCACAGCTCGGTCCAGGCCCGCTCGACCAGCAGGGGGTAGCGCGCGTTGTGCAGCAGCCCCAGCGCGTCGAGGTCGTCGAAGTGGACGGTCACGGGGATCAGCCGGCCGTACTGCAGTGCGGGGGCTGGCGGTGCTTCGGCGGTCACGGGCGGTGCTCCTGGGACGTACGGACTGAGTGCCATCGGACTGAGTGGCCTCTGCAACGAGTGCTGGCGCCCCCATCCTAAGCAAACGCTCAGCCGATCCCCGCCCGCCCGGTCGGCTGTACGAAGCACTCTCGCGCAGCCCGCACAATGGTCCGGACACGCTGGACGAACGACGAAAGCGACAGCCCATGGATCTCGGCGTCCGCTGGACACTGCACGGCGACGGACGCACCCCGGCCCCCGGCGCGGTGGTCCGCCCCGACGAACGGCTCTCCTGGCCCCGCACCGCGGGCCTCGGTGCCCAGCACGTCGTGGCGATGTTCGGGGCGTCGTTCGTCGCCCCGGTGCTCATGGGGCTGGACCCCAACCTCGCGATCATGATGTCGGGTGTCGCGACCGTCGTCTTCCTGCTGGCGACCCGCGGCCGCGTGCCCAGTTACCTCGGCTGCTCACTGTCCTTCGTCGGCGTCGCCGCCGTCATCCGGGCGCAGGGCGGGTCCAGCGCCACCGTCACGGGCGCGGTGTTCGTGGTCGGGGCCGCGCTGTTCCTGGTGGGTCTGGCCGTGCGGCGCTTCGGGGCGCGGATCATCCACGCCACGATGCCTCCCATCGTGACCGGCGCCGTGGTGATGCTGATCGGCTTCAACCTGGCGCCGGTGACCGCCGCCACCTACTGGCCGCAGGACCAGTGGACGGCCCTGTTCGTGATGCTGTTCACCGGTCTGGCCGTGGTCTGTCTGCGCGGCTTCTGGTCCCGCATCGCGATCTTCCTCGGCCTCGTCTTCGGGTACGCCCTGTCCTGGTCGCTGGACCGGATCTTCGGGCGGATCCACTCGGCGGACGCGAGCGGCAAGGTCACCGACCACTGGCGCCTCGATCTGTCCGGGGTGGGCCGGGCCGACTGGATCGGCCTGCCGGACCTGCACGGCCCGTCCTTCGAGTGGTCGGCGATCCTGGTTGCCCTGCCGGTGGTCATCGCGCTGATCGCCGAGAACGCGGGGCACGTCAAGGCGGTCGGCGAGATGACCGGCGACAACCTCGACGACAAGCTCGGCACGGCCATCTCGGCCGACGGTGTCGGCTCCATGCTGTCGACCGCCGTCGGCGGCCCGCCGAACACCACCTACTCGGAGAACATCGGCGTGATGGCCGCGACGCGCGTGTATTCCACGGCCGCCTACTGGGCCGCCGCCGGTTTCGCCCTGCTGTTCGGTCTCTGCCCGAAGTTCGGGGCGGTCGTGGCGGCCATTCCGGGCGGGGTGCTCGGCGGGATCACGGTGATCCTCTACGGCATGATCGGCCTGCTCGGCGCCCAGATCTGGATCAACGCCAAGGTGGACCTGCGCAATCCGCTGAACCTCGTACCGGCCGCGGCGGGCATCATCATCGGCGTCGGCAATGTCTCGATGGAGTTCACCGACACCTTCTCGCTCAGCGGTATCGCGCTGGGCACGCTGGTGGTCATCACCGGCTACCACGCGCTGCGCGCCTTCGCCCCCGCCCACCTCAAGACGCAGGAGCCGCTGCTCGACGAGGGCACGTCCTCCTACGACGCGGAGGGTCAGCGCGCCAAGTCGTAGGCGTACGACGGGGTGAAGGTGCCCGGCGCTCCCTTGCAGCCGTCCGACTCGCCGGGGAGCTTCACCCACAGATAGCCGTGGATCCCGGCCTCGCCGGTGCTCAGCGTCGGAGCCCGGCCGAGCTTGCGGCCCGCCGGGTCGCACCACTCGCCGTCCGCCGGCGCGCCGTTGCCGTTGCGGCTGGTGTCGATCACCGCGCCGAGGCTCGACGGGCCGCCGAGGGCGTCGAGCACGGCACGGTCGTAGGCGATCTCGTCGGCCGTGCCGTGGAAGTTGGAGACGTTGCTGAAGATGCCGTCGGAGGAGGCGGCCGAGGCGGCCCCGGCCTGCCGCAGCCAGCCGGCCTGCTTCGCCGGCGCGTTCCAACCGGAGTGCCCTGCGTCGAAGTAGACCCTGGCCCGGGGGTTGGCCTCCTTCATCACCCGTCCGGCGCGGGCCAGCGAGGCGAAGCGGTCGGCGCGCTGTCCGGCGGAGAGGCATTCGGACTGGGCGATCGAGTCGGGCTCGAGGACCACGATGACCTCGCCGTTGCCGAGGCCGGCGGCGAAGCGGTCGATCCAGGCGTCGTAGGCACCCAGATCGGGCGCCCCGCCCTGGGAGTGCCCGCCGCAGTCGCGGTCGGGTATCGCGTACGGCACGAGGACCGGCGTCCGGCCCTGGGCGGCGCCGCCGGACGCCACGGCACGCACCCGGGACGTGATCGAGTCCGGCGCGTAGTCGGCGAACCAGACGGCCGCCGGCTGATCGGCTATCCGGGACTCTATGACCGCGCGCCGCGGATCGTCGGGGTTGGCCCGGACCCAGTCCAGGACCCGGCTCTCGGGGTGGCGGTACAGACGGGTGGACACGGCCGTGGTCTGCCGTTTCTTCTCGGCCTTGGACGGGGACGGCTTGGGACTCGCCTTCTTCTTCGCACTGGCCTTGGGCGACGGGGACGCGGTCGCCGACGCGGAGGGCGACGGAACGGCGGGCAGCGGTTCCAGGCGTGGCGACGAGGAGACCTCGGGGCGGGCCTCGTCCGAGCCGCGGCCCTCGCCGACCGCCGAGATCATCCCGGTGGCCGTGCCGACGGCGACCACGACGGAGGCCGCCGCGACCATCGTGCCCCGACGGGCGGCACGGCGGCGCTCCGCTCTTCGCGTGGACAGGCGCTGGGCACGCGAGCCTGGCACAGTACTGCTCTCCCTCCCCCACGGCGGGTGCGTTCCCCCGTTCCGGGGAAGCGTCGGGCCCGCCGCCACTGGTACCACCCTAAAGGTGCCACTCTGCGCTCATGGCGCAAGGCGAACAAGTCCTGACTCCCGTGGACGGGGTCGTCTCCCGTCTGCGCGCTCTCGACGCGGCCCTGCCGGCGCGGGACGGGGTGGCGGTCTTCAACCGTGTCTACCTCGCCGTGACGGAGGCCGTGGACCGGCGCATCGACGCCGGACGGTTCCCGGACGCGCGGGCGGCGATCGCGCTGGACGTGCGGTTCGCGGAGCGCTATCTGGCCGCGGTCGACGCGGTGTCCGAGGAACGGCGGCCGCCGGCCTGCTGGCGCCCGCTGTTCGCGTTCCGGCACCATCCGGGCGTACGTCCGTTGCAGTTCGCGCTCGCGGGCATCAACGCGCACATCGGCCACGATCTGGCGCTCGCCGTCGTGGACACCTGTCGTACGCTGGCCTGCGAACCCGTCGATCTCGAAGACGAGTTCGACCGGGTCGGCGATCTCCTCCTCTCGCTGGAGGAACGCATCCGCGAGGAACTGACGCCGGGACCCGATCTGCTGCGGATCGCCGATCCGCTGACCCATCTGCTCGGCGCGTGGAGCCTGGAACGCGCCCGGGACGCCGCCTGGACGGCGGCCCGGGCCCTGTGGGCACTGCGCGGACTGCCGGACGTCGCCGGGGAGTTCACCGAGCGGCTGGACACGGCGGTGGGTTTCGCCGGGCGCATGCTGCTCACCCCACTCCCCGACTGATCCGGCCCCACTTGCGGAGGTTCCCGCCAACTCCCCTTCACCCGCTGTACGTTCGACATGATCCGACCTCTTACGAAGGAGCACGGAACATGGCGACTCGGCTCGGTCTCGGCCTCCCCCAGAACCGGCAGTACGACCTCGGACGGGACGTGCCCGATGTGGCACGCGCCGCCGAGGAGACCGGCTACGACAGTCTGTGGGTCTATGAGCGGGCGCTGTTCCCGGAGCCGGCCACCCAGGGCCTGTACGGCGTCGAAGGGCTCCCCTGGCCCGACTCCTACCGGGGCGTGGCCGATCCGCTGATCACCCTCACCCTGGCGGCGGCCGCCACCCGGCGGGCCGAGCTGGGCACCAGCGTCCTGGTGGGCCCGCTGCACGTGCCGTTCCAGCTCGCCAAGGCGCTGGCCTCGCTGGACGCGGCCGCCGGCGGCCGGGTGGTGGCCGGTTTCGGCACGGGCTGGTCCCTCGACGAGTACGCGGCGTCGGGGGTGCGGCCGTTCGAGGAGCGGGGCAAGGCCCTGGACGAGCTGATCGGTGTGTGCCGCGCGGTCTGGGGCCCGGACCCGGTGTCGTACGAGGGCGACCTGACGAAGATCGCCCCGGCCGTGGTGGGTCCGAAGCCCGCCCGGCCGATCCCGATTTTGCTGGCCGCGGGCAGCGCCCGGGCCCGCCGACGCCTCGTCGACCACGCCGACGGCTGGATGCCCACCGGCATGGGCGTCGAGGCGCTGACCGCGCAGTGGCGACAGCTCCAGGAACTGGCCGCCGAACGCGGGCGGACCGAGCCGCTGCGGACGGTGCTGCGGGTGAACACGGTGTACTCGCCCGGCAGCCGGACGGGGGCGGACCGCCGGCCCTTCCACGGCGGCGTGGACCAGATCGTCGAGGACCTGGTCGCGCACGCCGCGATCGGTCTGGACGAGATGCTGATCGACCTGCAGAGCTCCACGCGTGACGCCGAGGAGCTCAAGGACGTCGCCGCCGCGGTGTACGAGAAGGCACGGGCCGCCGGGGTCTGAGCCGGGTCAGTCCTCCGGGAGTTCGACCGGGGCGATCTCGTCGTAGAGGTCGCCCGGGCCCGGGTTGGTCGGGTCGGTCTCGCCGCCGAGGTGGTGCATCACGCCCCAGACCGCGTTCAGCGCGGTCTGGACGGCGCCCTCGGCCCAGCCCGCCGTCCAGGAGATGTCGTCACCGGCGAGGAAGATGCCCCGCTTGTCCTCCGGCAGCGCCTCCTGCATGAAGTGGGTGAACAGGCGCCGCTGGTAGCGGTAGTGGCCGGGCAGGTTGGCCTTGAACGCGCCCATGAAGTAGGGCTCGTTCTCCCAGGAGACGGTCACCGGGTTGCCGATGATGTGCTTCCTGATGTCGACCTTGGGGTAGATCTCGCCGAGCGACTTCAGCATGACCTCCATCCGCTCGTTCGCGGACAGCGGCAGCCACTTCAGGCTGTCGTCGCACCAGGTGTACGACAGACAGATCACGGCCGGCTTGTCGGGACCGTCGTCCAGCAGGTACGTCCCACGGGTCATCCGGTCGGTGAGCGTCATCGACATGACGTCCCGCCCGGTCTCCACGTCCTTGTCGAGCCAGAACGGCCGGTCGACGGGCACGAAGAGCTTGGAGCTCTCCATGTAGTGGGTCCGCTCGATGGCGGTCCAGTGGTCGATGGGGAAGAGCGAGTCGTCGCAGGCGATCTTGGAGAGCAGCATCCAGGACTGGGCGGTGAAGATCGCCGCCCGATACGTGCGGATGTCGCCGTCGGCGTCCGTCACCGTGATGCGGTTGCCCGCGGTGCGGGTCAGCCGGGTCACGGCCGGGCGAGGCTCGCCGTCCACGTGGAGGGACTTCAGCGAGGTGCCGTACGGCCAGTGGACGATCTTCTCCGGCTCCCGCTCCCACATCCGCAGGGGCAGCTGCTGGGAGCCGCCGACGATGCCGCGGTGGTGGTCGTCGGCCTCGGTGTAGACGACCCGCAGGATCTCCAGGATGGAGTTGGGGAAGTCGGTGTCCCACCCGCCGGTGCCGAAGCCGACCTGCCCGAAGATCTCCCGGTGCCGGAAGGACTTGAAGGCCTCCGACTCACAGAGGAAACCGTAGAAGGTCTGGTTGTCGAGCTTCTCGACCAGCTTCGCCCAGATCTCCCGGATGCGCGGCACGTCCCGCTCGCGCAGGGCCCGGTTCATGTCGGAGAAGTCGGCACCCTCTTCCAGGCACCGCGCCCAGGCGTCGGCGACGTCCCGGTAGACCTGCGGCAGATCGTCGAGCGTCTCGGCGTAGTGCGACTCGCCCTTGAGGTCCACCACGGTGGACGGGGTCGCCTCGGCGAGGGGGTTGGGGAAGGCCCGGGTCTCCAGCCCCACCAGATCGATGTAGTGCTGGAGGGCGGTGGAGGACGGCGGAAAACGCATCGCCCCCATCTCAGCGGTCAGCGAGGGATCACACCCCTCGAACCCCACGGTCCGCAGCCGCCCGCCGATCCGGTCGGCCTCGTAGACCACGGGCTTGAGCCCCATCTTCATCAGCTCGTACGCGGCGACGATGCCGGACAGACCGCCGCCGATGACGGCGACCTCGGTGCCGTGCTCGGTCGCGGGCACCTGCCCGAGACCGGCCGGGTGAGCGAGGAAGTCGTCGTACGCGTACGGGAAGTCCGGGCCGAACATGGTGATCGGCGGCTGCTGCTCGTCGGTGTGCTCGACGGCGTTGGGCACCGTGGACGTCATGGGGTACGGACTCCTTGCGGGGGTGGTACGGGGGAGGTTCAGACGAGGGACCCGTAGAGGCCGGGGCGGCGGTCCCGCAGATACGGGTTGTTCTCGCGGGAGGCGGCGAGGAAAACGGGATCGGCGTCGGCGAGAACGAGTTCCTCGGTGCGCCCGGCCCGGGTGCGGGCGACTCCGTCGGGGGCGGCCAGCGTCGACAGCCCGACGAACTCGAACTCGCCCTCCTGGCCGACCCGGTTGACGTACGCGATGTACATCTGGTTCTCGAACGCCCGCACCGGCACGACGGCTTCGGCGACGAACTGGAACGGGTGGAGCTGCGCCGTGGGCACCAGCAGAAGGTCGGTCCCGGCGAGCGCGTGGGCGCGCACGTTCTCCGGGAACTCGACGTCGTAGCAGATCATGAGGCCGATGGTGAGCCCGTCGAGCTCGGCCTTCACGACGGCCTGCTCGCCCGGGGTGAAGTGGTCCCGCTCGAAGCAGCCGTAGAGGTGGGTCTTGCGGTAGTTGGCGAGGCGGGTGCCGTCCGCGGAGACGAGCTGGACGGAGTTGTACACCGTGTCGCCGTCGCGCTCCGGGTAGCCGTAGGCGACGGCGAGCCCGTGCCGGGCGGCGGTCTCCCCGATCGCGTCGGCGGCGTCGCCGTCGGCGGGCTCGGCGAGCCGGCCGAGATCGTCGCCGATCGCGTACCCGGTCAGGAACAGTTCCGGGGTGACGAGCAGCCCGGCGCCCGCGGCGGCCGCGCGGCCGGCTGCGTCGTCGAGGACCTTGAGGTTCTCGGCGACGGATCCGGGCCGGCCGGAGCTCTGGAGCAGGGCGGTACGCATGCGTGTTCCTCACCGGTACGCGGGGGTTCTGGGGGCCAGATAGACGGTACGGTCGGGCGGCTCGGGGGGACAAGGAGAAGCCGTTGCGTGCTGGTGAGGGGTTTGTTGCGTGGGGGGTGGGGTTGGCGGCGATTCGTTGCACGGGGTGGTGCGGGTCACCGGCGGGTGGCGCGGACCCGGGGTGGATGTGGCACCCGGCGTGGGTGCCGGCCGGGGGTGGGTTGCGCAGCCCGGCGCCCACGGGGTGCCTCCCCCACTCTCGGCTGCGCTCGAGCGGGAGGTACCCCCATCGCCCACCCGTGCCGCCCCAGCGGCACGACTGCCCGCGGGAACGCGGGAGGGGACGGGGTGGGGGTGTTCGCCCGCAGTGGCTGGCGCGTCCGCGCCGCCCACTCCCACCAACATGCTCAGTCGCGCCAGTCCGAGGGCGGACACCCCCGCCCCGGCCCCGCACCCCCACCCACCGTGGGCGCTACGCGCACCCCCACCGGAGGGAAAGCGGGCCCGCAGGCATCACGCCCGCGGCTTGGCGGACCCGGCGAGCAGCAGCGCCGCCGTCACCAGGTACGGCACCGCGAGCACCGCGAAGGCCGTGCTGTGCGCGTGCCCCGAGGCGATCAGCGCGTAGGCACCGAAGGCACCGACCGTCGCCAGCTCCGTGCCCAGCCCCGCGACCGAGGTCAGCGTCGCCCGACCGGAGTCGTCGATGCGCCGCTGCAGCCGGGCGTCGGCCAGCACGGTCGCCGCCTGGAACCCGCCGAAGGCGAGAGCGACGAGGACCAGCCCCCACGGAGTACCGTCGGCCGCACCGAGGACCAGCGCCAGACCCGCACCGGCCAGCAGCGCGGCGAGACCACGCCGGCCGAGCCGCTCGCCCTCACCGGCCAGCAGGCTCCCGGCCGTGGCCCCGGTCCAGATCAGCAACAGCAGGTACGGCACCGACCCGTCGCCGACCCCCGTGTCGCGGACCAGCAGCGGCGTGTACTCGTCGAGTGCGCCCCACACCGCGCTCACGGCCGCGACCAGCAGCAGCGCCCCCCGCACGGACCGGTCGGCGCGCGCCTCCGCGAACCCGGCGCGCAGGGTCCCGGTCCAGGACCCGTGCCCGTCGGCGGGAGTACGGTGCTCCGGGAACCGGAACGCCGTGGCGGCCGTCAGCAGACACACCAGCACGCTCGCGGCGCCGACGGCGGCGTGCCCGCCCCGGGCGAGCACGGGACCGGCGAGTCCCATCGCCGCCATCACGGCGACCAGACCGGCGGCCCGGGCCCGTCCCATGATCCGGGCGTAGCTCCGGGCCGCGTCGAGCCGTTCCAGCTCGTCGTAGACCAGCGCCTCCAGCGCGCCGGAGCCGAGCGCACCGCCGGCGCCCCACAGCACGAAGCCGAGGGCGAAGGCGCCGTACGACGGAACCAGCACCCACAGGGCGAAGCCGGCCGCGGTCAGCAGCGGGCCGAGCCACAGCAGCAGCCGGCGCGAGACCGTGTCGGCCCAGGCCCCGGAGGGGACCTCCAGCAGCACGCCGGTGACCGACCAGAGGGCGAACAGGGAGGAGATCTGCCAGACGGACAGCCCGGTGTCGCTGAACAGCAGCGCGTACACCGGGTACAGCAGAACGAATTCTTCAAGGAACGAGTAGCCGTACAGCGTGGTCGTCAGCCGTCGCACGCGGACGTCGGAGGCACGCGTGGGCGTGAGAGTCATGAGGCCTTCCCGAAAGGGCGGTTCGGACACCGGACGTGGAGGACGTACGGCGTCCGAGGCGGCCCTCGGGCGGCGCGACTGGTGGATCAATGTCGCCAGGTCATGACACCCATGCTAAACCGCCCACCACCCACCCCGCCCAGCATTTCCAGCTGACCCACCGCTCACCGTCCCCGCGCAGAAATCGCGGGCGGCAGCACCACGTCACCGCTGCGCTTCAGACGCTGCCAGGGCAGCCGGTAGCCGTTGACCGCGGTGAGGCAGGCCTGGAGAAGCACGAGGTACATGAGCTGGCGGTAGACGATCTGCTGCAGCGGGAGCGCCCACAGCGGCCGGAGGCTCTCCCCGTCGAGGCGGAAGGCGTAGGCCGCGCAGAGGGTCTGCACGGCCAGCACGCCGGTCCAGGCGAGCATCGTGATGAGCGGGTCGCCGAACAGCAGGCCGTAGACGGTCAGCAGGTCGATGAGCGGGGCGAGGAGCGGGGTGAGGATCTGGAACACGGCCAGCAGCGGCAGGCCGAGGCGCCCGAAGTGCCCCGCGTGGCCGCGCTCGACCAGCGCGTGCCGGTGTTTCCAGGCGGCCTGCATGGTGCCATAGCTCCATCGGTAGCGCTGTCGCCACAGTTGCCGCAGCGAGGCCGGCACCTCGGTCCAGGCGAGGGCGTCCTCGGCATAGCGGACCTGCCACCCGGCCCGGTGCAGGGCCATGGTGATGTCGGTGTCCTCGGCGAGGGTGTCGCCGCTCATCGTCCCGGCGTCCCGCAGGGCCGTGACGCGAAAGGCACCCACGGCGCCGGGGATCGTGGGCATGCAGCGCAGCAGGTCGTACATGCGGCGGTCGAGGTTGAAGCCCATGACGTACTCGATGTGCTGCCAACGCCCGAGCAGCCCGCGGCGGTTGCCGACCTTGGCGTTGCCCGCGGTGGCGCCGACGGCCGGGTCGGTGAAGGGCTGGACGAGGCGTCGCACGGTCGAGGGGGCGAAGACCGTGTCCGCGTCGAGCATGACGACGAGGTCGTGGGAGGCCCACTGGACGCCGGTGTTGAGGGCGGAGGCCTTGCCGCGGTTCGGCTGCCGCACGACGGTGACCGTGTCGAGTCCGAGCGACTCGGCGATGTCGGCGGTGCCGTCGTCCGAGCCGTCGTCCACGACGATGATCTCGACGGGGTGGTCGCCGGCCGCGAGAGAACGGAGGGTCTTGGCGATGCACAGGCTCTCGTTGTGCGCGGGTACGACGACGCTGACCGGGCGTGTCACGGATGCACCCGGGTACGCCGGCGGCCGCCGGCGGGCGTGGTGGCGGGCGAGGACCAGCAGCAGCGCGCACCGTCCGAGGACGAGGATGCCGACGGTCAGCAGCAGCACGCCGAGGACGGCCATCGCCGCCCCGGACACGCTCACGGCGGCCACGAAGACGCGCCCCTTCCACAGGGTGCCGGTGTCGACGCGGCTGGTGAGGCTGTCGGTGCCGAGGACGTCGGCGAGGGTGGTGAAGCGGTAGCCCTCGGCCTGGAGCCTGGGGATCAGGATGTCGAGGGCAGCGACGGTCTGGGACCGGTCCCCTCCCGCGTCGTGCAGGAGGACGATCGTGCCGCGGCCCGGCGCGCTCGGGGTGGCCGCGTCCGCGATCGCGCGGGCCCCCGGGCGCTGCCAGTCCTTGGTGTCCTGGTCGATGAAGGCGAGGATGTAGCCCTTGTCGCCCAGGTGCCGTGCGGCGGACCAGTCCGCCCCGTCCAGGGCGGAGGTGGTGGAGGAGTAGGGCATGCGCAGGAGCGAGCTGTTGACGCCCGCGGCCCCGGCGAGGGCGAGCTGGGTCAGCGCCAGCTCGCGGTCGATGTCGCTCTCGGACCGGGTGGACAGGTCCCGGTGGGAGAAGGTGTGCACGCCGATCTCGTGACCGGAGCGGATGACGTCGCGCAGGATCCCGGGGTGGTGGACCACCTGCTGTCCGGTGACGAAGAAGGTGCCGGGTGTGCCGTGCCGGTCGAGGACGGCCCGGATGCGTGGCGTCCATACGGGGTCGGGGCCGTCGTCGAAGGTGAGGACCACGGTCCGGTCGGGCGCGCGGTAGGTGTTGAGGCGGTCGCGGGTGGTGTCCAGGACCGGGCCGCCGTCGGTGACGGCGCGGGGCACCCCGGCGGTGGGCTGCCCGGCGGTGGGCTGCCCGGTGCGCCCCTCCTGATCGCCGGAGAAGGTGCGGGTCGTGTACCCCTGGGCCAGCAGCACGGAGAGGACGAAGGCCAGGAGGAGGAGCGGAACGACGACGCGGAAGCGGTGGCGGGAGGGCAGGGGCGCCCGGTCCCGTCGTGGTCCGAGGGCCGTCGGTGGGGGGTGGACCGGCGAGTGGGGACGCCTGCCCATCACGTCGCCGGCGGGGCCTCGGGGGCGGGCGGATCATCTGTCCCCGCAGGCGGATCATCCGGGGACGACGGAGGCGCCGGGTCGTCGCCAGTGCCGGGCGGTGGCGCGTCGGGCTCGTCCGGAGACGGTGCGTCGGGCTCATCCGGAGCGGGCGCGTCGGGCTCATCCGGAGCGGGCGCGTCGGGCTCATCCGGAGCGGGCGCGTCGGGCTCATCCGGAGCGGGCGCGTCGGGCTCGTCCGTAGACGGCGCGTCGGGCTCATCCGAAGACGGCGCATCCCCCGCAGGAGGAGATCCCGGTCCCGCCGGATCCGACGGCACCGGATCACCGGGGGCGAGAGGAGCCGCCGGGCCGAGGACCGAGCCCCCGGACGACGTGGACGGCGGAACCAGCAAGGCCCCCGGACCCACGGCCGTCCCGGCGTCTCCGGCAGCGATCCGCCCGGGGTCGAGAACGCCGCTGGGCGGCAGGGTCTCCTCGCCCGGGCCCTCCCGCTCCGGCACCGCAGGGGCCGTGGCCTCTCCGGGCAGGGGCGGCAGCAGGGCGCCCGGCGCGAAGGGCGTCGCCCCCATGAGGCTCAGCGCCAGAACGGCCAGATACGCGGCCGCCGTTCCGGCCACGCCGTACCCGGTGCGCCGGAGGATCCGCGCGCGCCTGCCGGTGGAGTCGACGAACACGGGGAGGTTCGGATCAGCCGACGAACCGACCCCGTTGTGTCCGGAATCATCCTGATTCCGCATGAGGCCAGCGTAACGCCGCGTACGCCGGTACGGCCCTGCCTACGTGGGTGACCCCGAGGAGAACCGCCGCAGCAGCGGGGACAGCACCAGCACCGACTTGGTCCGCTCGACGAACGGCTCGCCCGCGATGCGCTCCAGGACCCGCTCGAAGTGCCGCATGTCGGAGGCGAAGACCTGGGCGACCGCGTCCGCGTCGCCGGTGACGGTGGAGGCGGCGACGACCTCCTGGTAGCGCTCCAGTCCCCGCTGGATGGTCTCCGGTGACGTGTTGCTGCGGCAGTAGATCTCGACGAACCCCTCCGTCTCCCAGCCGAGGGCCGCGGGATCCACCCGTACGGTGAATCCGGTGATGGCCCCGGTGGCGCGCAGCCGGTCCACCCGCCGCTTCACGGCGGGCGCGGACAGGCCGACGAGCTGGCCGATGTCCGCGTAGGAGCGGCGGGCGTCCTCGGCCAGGGCGTGCACGATGCGTTCGTCGAGATCGTTCAGCACTGCGGGTGGTTCACTTCGCTTCTGATGTGGCCGGTGCGGCGGCGAGCCGGGAACGGCGATAGCCGTACAGGAAGTAGAACACGAGCCCGACGGCCATCCAGACACCGAAGACCACCCAGGTGACGGTGGACAGGCTGCCCATCATCCACACGCAGAACGCGAAGCCGACCGCGGGCAGCACCGGCGACAGCGGCACCCGGAAGGTGCGGGGCATGTCCGGACGGGTCCGGCGCAGCACCACGACGGCCACGTTGACCAGCGCGAAGGCGAACAGCGTGCCGATGCTGGTGGCGTCGGCGAGCTGGCCGAGCGGGATGGCCGCGGCGAGCACGCCGCAGAAGACGGAGACGATCAGGGTGTTGGTGCGGGGCGTGCCGGTCTTCGGGCTGACCTTGGCGAACGCCTTGGGCACGAGCCCGTCCCGGGACATGGCGAACAGGATGCGGGTCTGGCCGTAGAGGACGGTCAGGACGACGCTCGCGATGGCGATGACGGCGCAGAACGCCAGCAGGGTGCCCCAGAAGGTCTGGCCGGTGACCTCGCTCATGATCTGCGCGAGCGCGGCCTCCGAGTCGGTGAACTGCTGCCAGGGCTTGGCGCCCACGGCGACGGCGGCGACCAGGACGTACAGCGCGGTGATGATGGCGAGCGACAGCAGGATGGCGCGGGGCAGGTCGCGCTGGGCGTTCTTCGCCTCCTCGCCGGCGGTGGAGGCGGCGTCGAAACCGATGTACGAGAAGAAGAGGGTGGCTCCCGCGGCGCTCACGCCGGCCATGCCGAGCGGCATGAAGTTCTCGTAGTTGCCGGAGCGGAAGCCCTGGACGCCGATGGCGCAGAACAGCACCAGGGCGCCGATCTTCACGACGACCATGATGGTGTTGGCGCGGGCGGACTCGCGGGCGCCGCCCATCAGGAACGCCATGGCGAGCAGGACGACGATCAGCGCGGGCAGGTTGAAGACGCCGCCGTCGCCGGGCGGGGCGGAGAGGGCGGCCGGGATGGTGACGCCGATGGTGCCGTCGAGCAGTTCGTTGAGGTACTCGCCCCAGCCGACGGCGACGGCGGCCACCGACACGCCGTACTCCAGCATCAGGCACCAGCCGCAGACCCAGGCGATCAGCTCGCCCATCGTTGCGTACGCATACGAGTAGGAGGAACCGGAGACCGGGATGGTGCCCGCCAGTTCGGCATAGGAGAGGGCGGAGAAGAGGGCCGTCAGGCCGGCTATGACGAAGGACAGCGTGACGGCCGGCCCGGCCTTGGGGACGGCCTCGCCGAGCACGACGAAGATGCCGGTGCCGAGGGTGGCACCGATGCTGATCATGGTCAGCTGCCACAGCCCCAGGGAGCGGCGCAGCGAGCCGCCCTCGCCCTGGCCACCCTCGGCGACCAGGCGTTCCACGGGCTTGCGGCGCATGAGGCGCGCGCCGACCCCCGGGGACTGCGGGGCGGCGGGACTTCCGTTGTGCGGGGGTGCGCCTTGGTCGAGCACGCGCTGACTCCTTCGTCGCTGCCGGTCTTCCGCGGCAGGGACCGACGGCGTCCCGCGACAGCCGGGACCCGTCGAGCGGGGTCCCCGCCGCACCACGTACAGCGCGTAACCCTACGAGGTTTGCCGTTGCTCCTGAAATGCAGCAACCTTGCGCACCTCCGCAAGATCATTGCGTTACCGGCGGGGACGCGTGTCTTCGTTGCGCGAGGGCTTTCGTCCGTTGCATCCCCCACCGTCCCGGGGCGGGATCGGTGGGGGCGGCGGTGGACGGTGGCCGTCAGCTCCAGCTGGCGTGGAGGGGCTTGCCCTCGGCGTAGCCGGCGGCGCTCTGGATGCCCACGACGGCCTTCTCGGTGAACTCCTCCAGCGAGCCGGCACCGGCGTAGGTGCAGGAGGAGCGGACGCCCGCGATGATCGAGTCGATCAGGTCCTCCACGCCGGGGCGGTCCAGGTCGAGGAACATCCGGGAGGTGGAGATGCCCTCCTCGAACAGCGCCTTGCGGGCGCGGTCGTAGGCGGACTCCTCGGAGGTGCGGTTGCGCACGGCACGTGCGGAGGCCATGCCGAAGGACTCCTTGTAGGGGCGGCCGTCGGCGTCGTGCTGGAGGTCGCCCGGGGACTCGTAGGTCCCGGCGAACCAGGAGCCGATCATCACGTTGGACGCACCGGCCGCGAGCGCCATCGCGACGTCGCGCGGGTGCCGGACACCGCCGTCGGCCCAGACGTGCTTGCCGTACTTCCTCGCCTCGGCGGCGCACTCCAGGACGGCGGAGAACTGCGGCCGGCCGACGCCGGTCATCATGCGGGTGGTGCACATGGCTCCGGGGCCGACACCGACCTTGACGATGTCCGCGCCGGCCTCGATCAGATCGCGGACGCCCTCGGCGGAGACGATGTTGCCGGCGACGACGGGGACCTGCGGGTCGAGTCCGCGCACCAGCTTGACCGCGCTGATCATCGACTCCTGGTGGCCGTGTGCCGTGTCGATGACGAGCGCGTCCACGCCCGCCTCGAGCAGCTGCTTCGCCTTGCCCGCCACGTCGCCGTTGATGCCGACGGCGGCGGCGATGCGGAGCCTGCCCTGCGCGTCGGTGGCCGGGGTGTACAGGGTGGCGCGCAGGGCGCCCTTGCGGGTGAGGATGCCGGCCAGGCGGCCGTCCCGGTCCACGGCGGGCGCGTAGCGCCGGTTGGCGGCGTCGAGGGTGTTGAAGGCCTCCCGCGGGTCCATGTCGGCGTCGATGAGGATGAGGTCCTTGGACATGACCTCCTCGAGCTGGGTGAAGCGGTCCACGCCGGAGAGGTCGGCGTCGGTGACCACGCCGACCGGCCGGTGTCCGTCGTCGACGACGACGCCCGCGTTGTGGGCGCGCTTGGGCAGCAGGGCGAGCGCGTCGGCGACGGTCTGGTGCGGTGCCAGCACGATCGGGGTGTCCAGGACCAGGTGGCGGCCCTTCACCCAGGAGACGACCTCGGTCACGACCTCGATCGGGATGTCCTGCGGTATGACGACGAGCCCGCCGCGGCGCGCCACGGTCTCGGCCATGCGACGGCCTGCGATGGCGGTCATGTTGGCGACGACGAGCGGGATGGTGGTGCCCGTGCCGTCCGGGGAGCTGAGGTCCACGCCCTGCCGCGAGCCGACCGCGGAGCGGCTCGGCACCATGAAGACGTCGTCGTACGTCAGGTCGTACGCGGGCTGGATGTCGTTGAGGAAACGCACGTGCTGCACATCCCAGTCGATCAGAGGTGGCCCCCGGACAGGTCAGCCAGGGGGAAGAGCACGTACTTCATTGTCCCATGTCGACCGGAACGCCATCCCCGGGAGCATCGTCCAAGCCGGTCGGAGCCCTGCTCGGAGAATCCTCCTAGAGCCGCCGCGCGGAAGGGGACAGGGCCCGTCCCGGCACCGTCACCGGTGCCGGGACGGGCCCTGTCCGCACGCGTCGGCCGCCGTCAGGCGCCGTCGGGGTCCGCGCGGTTGAGGGCGGAGCGCGGGGTCGGCCCCGCCGTCATCAGGTAGTCCGCGGCCGACGTGTCCGTCACCAGACTGGTGACGAGACCGGAGCGCAGTACGGCGTCGATCGCGGGCCCCTTGCGCTGTCCGCCGGCGATCGCGACGACCTCGGGGACCCGGCGGAGCTGGTCCGTCTTCACGGTGATGCACCGCTCTCCGAGGTCCCGGCCGACCCGGCGTCCCTCGGCGTCGAAGAGGTGCGCGGACATCTCCGCGGCGACGCCGAGGGAGGCGTAGTGCGCCCGCTCCTCGTCGCTGAGCATGTCGTGCACGGTCGAGATGCCCGGCTCCCAGGAGCCGATGGAGACACAGGCGACCGTGACCTTGTCGAAGTACTCGAAGGCCCGCGCGATCCCGGTCTGGTGGCGCAGCGCCTCCGCGGTGGCCGCGTCGGGCAGCAGCATCGGCGCGTAGATGGGGTGGGCGTCGCCGCCCGACACCTGCGCGGCGCGCCGCACCGCCTCCACCGAGCCGCGCTCGGCGGTCCCGGCGTCGTACACACCCGTCAGCTGCACGACGGTGCAGGGCGGCAGCCGGTCCAGGGCCGCCGCCATGTGGATGGTGGACCGGCCCCAGGCCAGACCCAGCACATCTCCTTCGTTGACCAGCTCGCCGAGCAGGTCGGCGGCCACCTCTCCCAGGTTCTCGGGGTCGGGCGTCTCCTCGGCCTCGGCCGGGGACTCGACCACGACGGCGTGCCTGAGCCCGTAGCGGGCGCGGAGCGCGTCGGAGCGCTCGGCGTCCAGCTCGGCCGGCACACGGATCTCGATCCGTACGAGATCCCGCTCGAGGGCGGTCTCCAGGACCCGGGCCACCTTGAAGCGGCTGACGCCGAACTCCTCGGCGATCTGGATCTTGGACTTGCCCTCGAGGTAGAAGCGGCGGGCCATGGCCGCCGCCTGCACCAGCTCAGCGGGTCCCATCCGCATGGCTGACCGGCCCGCCGACATACCCGACACGGCGATCTCCTCACTGCTGTTCACACTCTGGATTCGCCGTTCATCCTTGCAGATCCGGCGCGGTCGATCAGCCCTGCCGGGCGCCGTTCATGTTCCTGACGCTCAGTGGTCGCATGCCCACGATGCCTTGGCCGTCGCGGCCTCCGCCTGGTTGCGCAATGCACGTACCGCCTCTGCCGGGTCCGATGCCCCGTACACGGCGGAACCCGCGACGAAGACATCGGCGCCGGCGTCCGCGCACCGCTCGATGGTGGAGGCCGAGACACCGCCGTCGACCTGGAGCCAGAGCTCCAGCCCGTGCTTGCGGATCAGCTCACGGGTGCGGCGGATCTTCGGCAGCATGATGTCGAGGAACGCCTGCCCGCCGAAGCCGGGTTCAACCGTCATGATCAGCAGCATGTCCAGCTCGGGCAGCAGATCCTCGTACGGCTCGATGGGGGTGGCCGGCCGCAGCGCCATGGAGGCGCGGGCGCCCTTGGCCCGGATCTCCCGGGCGAGCCGCACGGGCGCGGTGGCCGCCTCGACGTGGAAGGTGACGGAGCCGGCCCCGGCCTCCACGTACTGGGGCGCCCACCGGTCGGGGGCCTCGATCATCAGATGGCAGTCCAGCGGGGTGTCGGTCGCACGGGCCAGCGACTCCACGACCGGCACGCCGAGCGTGAGGTTCGGGACGAAGTGGTTGTCCATGACGTCGACGTGGAGCCAGTCGGCTCCCTCGACCGCCTTCGCCTCGTCCGCGAGGCGGGCGAAGTCGGCGGACAGGATGCTGGGGCTGATCTGCGGGGCCATGTACCAAGACTGTCATGTCCCGCGGGGGTTGCCCGCACCGGTCCACGTGCCGGACCCCACCGCGGACGGCCACGTCCACACGACGGACCCGCACCCCGGCCGGTTCCCACCCCGGAACGCCCCTCCTGTCCCCGGCCTCGCCGGGCAGGTACCGGCCGATCCACCCAGCCCGTCACGCCGAACAGCCGTCGCCCGGCAGGAGACACCTGCCCCGGGCACACGGCAGACGCCGCCCCGTGCGGCCGCCCGATCCCGCCCTGCCCGGGGCAGGCCGATCATGCCCGGCGCGTCGGGCCGGTCGCGCCGGGCGGGTCGTCAGCCGGTGCGGCGGATGAGGGCCAGGTACATCGCGTCGGTTCCGTGCAGGTGGGGCCAGAGCTGGACGTCGGGGCCCTCGCCCAGGTCCGGCACGCCGGGCAGCAGCGGCCGGGCGTCGATCAGGTCGGCGGCCGGGAACTGCTTGAGGAGGTCGGCGACCACGGCCCGGGTCTCCGCGAGGTGCGGCGAACAGGTGGCGTAGCCGACGACACCGCCGACCCGCACGGACTCCAGGGCGGTGCGCAGCAGTCCTCGCTGGAGGGGTGCGAAGCCGTCCAGGTCCTCCGGGCGGCGCCGCCAGCGGGCCTCGGGCCGTCGCCGCAGGGCGCCAAGACCGGTGCACGGCACGTCGACCAGCACGCGGTCGAAGCTTCCGGGGCGCCACGCGGGGCGTGTCCCGTCGGCGGCGACGACCTGGTACGGCCCGGGGTTCCGGGCGAGTGCCTTCGCCACCAGCCCGGCCCGGTGCGGCTGCTTCTCGGAGGCCAGCAGCACGGCGCCCCGCTCGGCGGCGAGCGCCCCGAGCAGTGCGGCCTTGCCGCCGGGCCCGGCACACCCGTCGAGCCACAGCCGGTCACGGCCCTCGACGGGGGCGTCGGCGAGCGCGAGGGCGACCAGCTGACTGCCCTCGTCCTGGACACCGGCCCGGCCCTCGGCCACGGCCGGGACGGCGCCCGGCTCCCCGCCCTCGGTCAGCCGCACCGCGTGGGGCGACCAGCGGCCGGGAACGGCGGCCTCCTCGTCGAGCAGTTCGGTCGTCGTCGCCAGGCCGGGGCGGGCGACGAGCGTCACCTCGGGCCGTTCGTTGTCCGCCCGCAGCAGCTCCTCGATGCCGGCACGGTCACCGCCCAGGGAGTCCCACAGCGCGGAGACGACCCACCGGGGGTGCGAGTGCACGACCGCGAGGTGGTCCTCGGGATCCTCGTCGTAGGGCGGCGCGACCCGCTCCAGCCAGCCGTCGAGATCGTCCTGCGCGATCCTGCGCAGCACCGCGTTGACGAACTTGGCCCGTCCGTCGCCGAGCACCACCCGGGCCAGTTCCACGGTGGCGGACACCGCGGCGTGCGTCGGGATCCGCGTGCCGAGCAGCTGGTGCGCGCCGAGGCCGAGCACGTCCAGCACCGGCGGGTCCACGTCGCGCAGCGGCCGGTCGACACAGACCGCGATGACCGCGTCGTACGTCCCCTGGCGGCGCAGGGTGCCGTACACCAGCTCGGTGGCGAGGGCGGCGTCCCTGGCGTCGAAGTCGCCGCCCTCACGCGCCTTGCGCAGCAGCGGGGGCAGGACGAGGTTGGCGTACGCGTCCCTCTCGTCCACGGCCCGCAGGGCCTCGAAGGCGAGGATGCGGACGGGGTCCTTCTTGGGCCGGCGGTAGGGCTTGGCGGGCTTGCGGGGCCGACGGGGCTGGTCGCTCACGAAAAAGGTGCTCCGGAGGTGAGGTGAAGTGCGCGGTCCAGCCTACGTCGTGGCGATCGCCGCGGCGTCAGGCGCCGACGGTCTCCCCGGCGGTGATCCGCGCCCCGCGCGCCCAGTCCGCCGCCCGCATCGGCTTCTTGCCCTGCGCCTGAACCCACAGCAGTTCGACGGCGTACGAGGCGGTGCCCACGTACACGTTGTTCTTGCCGACGGACAGCTGCCCCGGCGCGAGCTCGGTCATGTCCGGTACGGGCGCGGCCTGGACGATCTTCAGCCGCTCGCCCCGGAAGGTGGTCCACGCACCGGGCGCGGGCGTGCAGCCGCGCACCACCCGGTCCACGCGCAGCGCCGGGGTGTCCCAGTCGACGCGGGCGTCCTCGACGGTGACCTTGGGGGCCAGGCTGACGCCCTCGGCGGGCTGCGGTACGGCCTTCAGGGTGCCGTCCTCGAGGCCGTCCATGGTCGCGGCGAGCAGGCCGGCGCCGGCGAAGGCGAGCCGGGTGAGCAGGTCGCCGCTGGTGTCGGTGGGGCGGATCTCCTCGGTGACGGTGCCGTAGACGGGTCCGGAGTCGAGGCCCTCCTCGATGAGGAAGGTGGCGGCGCCGGTGATCTCGTCGCCGGCCATGATGGCGTGCTGCACGGGCGCGGCGCCGCGCCAGGCGGGCAGCAGCGAGAAGTGCAGGTTGACCCAGCCCCGGGCCGGGATGTCGAGGGCGGCCCGGGGCAGCAGGGCGCCATAGGCCACGACGGGGCAGCAGTCCGGCGCGATCTCCTTGAGCCGCTCGAGGAAGGCGGGGTCCTTGGGCCTGACCGGCTTCAGCACCTCGATCCCGGCCTCCTCCGCCCGCTCGGCGACGGGAGAGGCGACCATCCTGCGCCCGCGTCCGGCGGGCGCGTCGGGCCGTGTGACGACGGCCGCCACCTCGTGCCGCCCGGAGGCGAGAAGAGCGTCCAGGGAGGGAACGGCGACCTCGGGGGTACCGGCGAAGACGAGCTTCATGGGGTGCGTAGGGCCTCTCGGGCGGGGGCGTCCAGGGACAGCGCACCAGTCTATGGGCCGGGGCCGCACCCCCACACGGGGACGGCCGCCGACGGCGAGGAACCCGAACGGCGAACGCCGGGGCACATCTGCGCGGGGGCGTACGCATATGCCGCCACGCCCCCACCCCGTGACCCGTGGCGCGCCCACGCGTTGGTCAAGAAAGAGTTGACCACGGGCCCCGAAACGGGCTCATTCCTTTCAACGCCGGTTCGAGAGGCTTGTTCATGGCCGACCACGCAACCCACGACGCCCAGGCTCGGGCCAGCCTGCACTTGCTGGTGCGGGACATCGAGCGGGTCCGCCGGCAGGTGGACGCACTGCGCACCCTCACCGCCCAGCTGGGCAACGTCTACCGCCCGCGGCGCTCCGGCCCCTCCACGGGCTTCGTCGTCTACGGACGCGCCCCCGCCCCGACGGTCCGTCTCGCCCAGGAGCTGCGGGACAGTGTCGAGACCCTGGTCACCGCCGCCGTGGACTTCGACCGCTCGCTGGGCTTCTCGTGGGACGCGGTGGGCTCCGCGCTCGGAGTCACCAAGCAGGCGGTGCACCGCCGTTACGGCGCCCGTCGTGCGGCCGCCGCCCAGACGTCGGCCGCCACCGCAACCGCCGAAGCCGAGTGCACGCCGGAGTCGTCGGGCACCCGCACGGTCAATGTGGGTGCCGGTGTCACCACGGTGCCGACGGTCCCCGCCGCCCGCTCCATGCCGACCCAGCCCACGGCCGGCAGCCCGTCCCTGCGCGACGAGTCCCGCCCCGCGGTCTTCCCCGCTCCCCGCAACGGCTGAACCGCCGCCCCTTTCCCGCCCTCCCGGACGCACCGCCCGGGAGGGCGGGGCGCGTCCGCCCCCGGGACGGTGAGCGCGGTTCAGCCGATGTCGAGCGGGTCGATCCGGACCCATACGGGGGTGCCGCCGCCCCGGGCCATGCGGGCCGCCTGCGCCGCCTTGAGCGCTGCGGCCAGCGCGGCGCCGTGGCCGGGGGGCACCCGGATCAGTGCCCGGTCCCAGTGCTCCCCGGGCGGGGGTGCGCCCGGGCGTCGCGGGCGGCCCGCCGCGGTGACCGGCAGGGGTACCGGGCCGAGGATCTCCGCCCGCGCCGGCAATTCGACCGTTTGAAGGAACTCCGTCACCGCCTCGCCCGGCCCCGACACCGCTGCCATCCGCGACACCGGTGGGAAGCCCAATTCCCCCCGCTCGGCCAGTTCCCGCACCGCGTGCCCGACCGGGTCCCACCGCACCAGCGCCTGCACCGGCCGCAGCGTCGGCTCCGCGACCACCACGACCGTGCCCCCCGCCGACTGGGGACGGACCAGCGCCGCGGCGCCGATCCAGCGGCGCAGCGCGTCCTCCCCGGACCGCAGATCGGGCCGGCCCAGCATCGCCCACCCGTCCAGCAACAGCGCCGCGGCGTACCCGTCCTCGGCCACCGGCTCCGCCCCGGGTGTGCTGACCACCAGCGCGGGCGCCCCCGGCACCGTGTCCAGCACGTGCTCGCGGCCCGAGGTCCGCACCGGAACGGCCGGGAAGGCCCGGCCCAGCTCCTCGGCGGTGCGGCGCGCCCCCACGACCTGGGCCCGCAGCCGGAAACCGCCGCACTCGGGACAGTGCCAGCCGTTCTCCTCGCGGCCGCACCATCCGCACAGCAGATCGTCGGATCCCCGCGCCTCCAGCGGCCCGGAGCAGTGCCGGCAGCGCGCCGGGGCGCGGCAGTGGGCACACGCCATCCGCGGCACGTATCCCCGCCGGGGAACCTGGACGAGGACCGGTCCGTTCCGCAGTCCCTCCCGGACGGCCTGCCAGGCGAGCGTCGGCAGCCGGGCCGCGCGGGCCGCCTCGTCGCGCGCGAGGTCCTGGTCGCCCACGGTGCGCACCAGCGGCGCGGCCGCCCGTACCCGCTCCCGCCCCGCGACCAGCGGTCGTGCCCATCCGGTGTCCACCAGCTGGGCGGCCTCCACGGTGCAGCTCCAGCTGCCGAGCAGGAAGCCGCACTTGTCCTGCGCCGCCCTCAGCAGCAGCACCTCGCGGGCATGCGGTTGCGGGGCGTGCTGCTCGCTGTGGCTGTCGTCGCCGTCGTCCCAGACGGCGACCAGGCCGAGGTCGCGCACCGGCGCGAACATCGCCGCCCGCGTCCCGATGACGGCCCGCACGGATCCCCGCCGTACGGCGAGCCACTGCGCGTACCGCTTCTCGGGGCCGGCGTCGGCGGTGAGGACCGCGTGCCGCCCCTCCCCCAGCAATGCGGTGAGGGCGGCGTCCACGCGGGCGACGGTCCGTCCGTCGGGCAGGACGACCAGCGCGCCGCGTCCGGAGGCCAGGGTCGCCGCGACGGCCCGGGCGAGTTCCTCGCTCCACTGCGGGCCGGGCAGCGCGTTCCACACGGCCCTGGGGGCGCCGCCGGCGGCCAGTGACTCCAGGAAGGCGGGGCCCTGCTCGTACCGCTCCCAGGAGCCCGGTGCGGGCGCCGGGGGCGGGGGCTGAGGGGCGGGTGAGGACCGCTTCTCGGCGCGGGCGCTGCGCGGCGGCACGGCGAGTTGGAGCACGTCGGCGAGGCTGCCCGCGTACCGGTCGGCGACGGCGCGGGCGAGGGCCAGCAGTTCCTCGTCGAGCACCCGCTCGGGGGAGACGACCTGGGCCAGTGCCGCCAGGGGCCCGGCGTAGTCGGACTCGGCGAGCCGTTCGACGAGGAATCCGTCGATCAGCCCGCCGCCCTCGCGCCGGCCCTCGCGCACCCGGTGCCGGCCGGCGCCGAACCGCACCCGGACCCGGACGCCCGGCTGGGCGTCGGCGTCGAGCTCCTCGGGCACGGCGTAGTCGAAGTAGCGGTCGAGGTGGAGCACTCCCTTGTCGACCAGGACCCGGGCGACGGGCAGGTCCTTGGCGAGCGCGGCACCCCGCCAGGTGCGCGGCTTGGCCCGGGGCGCGGCGGCCTTGCGCACGCTCTCCCGGATGAGCGCGAGCTGCTCGGGCGGGGCGCTCTCCGCGCCGCCCTCCGCGGGTCCGTTGTCGCTGCTCACGCTTGCATTCTTACCAAACGCCACCGACAGCGGCGCCGGGCCCGAGATCGGTCTCGGGTACGGAGATACGCCCGAAGGCGCTTCTGCCTTGGGCCGCTCGGCCATACCGGTCCGGGACCGGCAGCAGGATTCGAACCTGCGAGGGTCGTCACCCGGAAGGATCCGTGCCCTTCGCACCGGGCCGCGGCGCCGCCGCACTGCGAGGGTAGGGCGCGGCCGTGCGGCGCCGCACCGGAATATGCGGCGTGCCCGGTACGCGCCGATGCCCGGCGCCCCCTGGGGAGGGGGTGCCGGGCATCGGGAGGGGCGGCGTGGGTTACAGCCCCGCGGCCTTGCGCAGGGCGTCGACGCGGTCGGTGCGCTCCCAGGTGAAGTCGGGCAGCTCACGGCCGAAGTGGCCGTAGGCGGCGGTCTGGGCGTAGATCGGGCGCAGCAGGTCCAGGTCGCGGATGATGGCGGCCGGACGCAGGTCGAAGACCTCGTCGATGGCCCGCTCGATCCTCTCCACGTCGACCTTGGCGGTGCCGAAGGTCTCCACGAACAGGCCGACCGGCTCGGCCTTGCCGATCGCGTAGGCCACCTGCACCTCGCAGCGGGCGGCGAGACCCGCGGCGACGACGTTCTTGGCGACCCAGCGCATCGCGTACGCCGCCGAGCGGTCCACCTTGGAGGGGTCCTTGCCGGAGAACGCGCCGCCGCCGTGGCGGGCCATACCGCCGTAGGTGTCGATGATGATCTTCCGGCCGGTCAGGCCCGCGTCACCCATCGGGCCGCCGATCTCGAACCGGCCGGTGGGGTTCACCAGCAGCCGGTACTTCTCGGTGTCCAGCTTGATGCCCTCGTCCAGGAGCGCCTTCAGCTCCGGCTCCACGACGAACTCTCGGATGTCGGGCGCGAGCAGCGACTCCAGGTCGATGTCGCTCGCGTGCTGCGAGGAGACGACCACGGTGTCCAGGCGGACGGCCTTGTCGCCGTCGTACTCGATGGTGACCTGGGTCTTGCCGTCGGGGCGCAGGTAGGGGATGGTCCCGTTCTTGCGCACGTCGGACAGGCGCTTCGACAGCCGGTGCGCGAGGAAGACCGGGAGCGGCATCAACGTCGGCGTCTCGTCCGTCGCGTAGCCGAACATCAGGCCCTGGTCACCGGCGCCCTGCCGGTCCAGTTCGTCGTCGTCACCCTCGACGCGGGCCTCGTAGGCGGCGTCGACGCCCTGCGCGATGTCCGGGGACTGCGCGCCGATCGACACCGACACGCCGCAGGAGGCGCCGTCGAAGCCCTTCTTCGAGGAGTCGTAGCCGATCTCAAGGATCTTGTTGCGCACCAGCGTCGCGATGTCCGCGTACGTCTTGGTGGTGACCTCGCCGGCCACGTGCACCAGGCCGGTGGTGATCAGGGTCTCGACGGCGACCCGGGAGGCCGGGTCCTCGCGGAGCAGCGCGTCGAGGATGGTGTCGCTGATCTGGTCAGCGATCTTGTCGGGGTGACCCTCGGTCACGGACTCCGAGGTGAACAGACGACGGGACACAACGCTCCCTGGGGTTGCAGCGGCTGCTGGCTGATCATTGGCGGACGGCGGGGGCTGCACCCGACGCCGTCCGTGGAACAGTTTATCGGTCGCGCTTCGCCACGGGTCCCCCTGTCTCGTCTCGCGAGAGCGCTGTGACCTGCGGCACGGGCATTCTCTCCGGGCCGGGCCAGGTTCGCCAGAGGCGCCACACCCTCGCGGGCGAAGGTTTGCGGAGCCGCAGGCGACTGAATCACTCATCCAAGCCGGTCGGCCACCAGGTCCCAGACGGTTTCGGCCAGGGTCTCCTTCGGGCCGTGCGCGACGGGGGTCTCGCTGCCGTCCGCGCCCAGTACCACTGCCTCGCTCTCGTCCGCGCCGAAGGTCTTGCTCTCCCCCACCTCGTTCACCACGAGCAGATCGCAGCCCTTGCGCTTCAGCTTGGCGCGACCGTTGGCGAGCACGTCGTCGGTCTCCGCGGCGAAGCCCACGATCACCTGTCCGGGCCGCGCCCGGTCGCCGGAGATCTCGGCGAGGATGTCCGGATTCCGCACCAGGGTGATGGGCTCCGGTTCCCGGTCGTCCTTCTTCTTGATCTTCCCCGTCGCGTAGGCCGCCGGGCGGAAGTCGGCGACGGCCGCGGCCATGACCACCACGTCCGCGTCGACGGCGGTGGTGAGGACGGCCTCGCGCAGCTCGACTGCCGTGCCGACGGCGACGACGTCCACCCCGGCGGGGTCGGGCAGTGCGGTGTTGGCCGCGATCAGCGTCACACGGGCGCCCCGGGCGGCGGCGGTGCGGGCGAGGGCGTATCCCTGCTTGCCGGAGGAGCGGTTGCCGAGGAAGCGGACCGGGTCGAGGGGCTCGCGGGTGCCTCCGGCGCTGACGACGACGTGCCGGCCCTTGAGGTCGGGTTCGGTGACCCCGCGGGCCAGCACCCGACGGCAGACCTCGAAGATCTCCCCCGGGTCGGGCAGCCGGCCCTTGCCCGTGTCGACGCCGGTGAGACGTCCGACGGCCGGTTCGACGACGACGGCGCCCCGGGCGCGCAGCGTCGCCACGTTGTCCTGGGTGGCCGGGTGCTCCCACATCTCCGTGTGCATGGCGGGGGCGAAGACCACCGGGCAGCGGGCGGTGAGCAGGGTGTTGGTGAGGAGGTCGTCGGCCAGCCCGTGGGCGGCCTTGGCCAGCATGTCGGCCGTGGCCGGGGCGACGACCACCAGGTCGGCGTGCTGCCCGATGCGGACGTGCGGCACCTCGTGGACGTCGTCCCAGACCTCGGTGGAGACCGGGTTGCCGGAGAGGGCGGACCAGGTGGCGGCGCCGACGAAGTGCAGGGCCGAGGCGGTGGGGACGACCCGCACGTCGTGCCCCGACTCGGTCAGCCGCCTGAGCAGCTCACAGGCCTTGTACGCGGCGATACCGCCACTGACCCCCAGAACGACCTTGGGCTTGTCCACCGTCTCTCCCCGGACCTCGGAAACGTGCAACCAACCCCCATGAGACACCACAGGCCCGGCAGGTGTACTGCCGGGCCTGTGGAAAAGTCAGCTGCAAGCTGTTGGTACGACGAACTGACCGATTACTGGCCGGGGCCTTCGACGGCCTCGGAGGTCAGCAGTCCCGCGTTGATCTCGCGCAGGGCGATCGAGAGCGGCTTCTCGTGGACGTGGGTGTCGACGAGGGGACCGACGTACTCGAGCAGACCCTCGCCGAGCTGCGAGTAGTACGCGTTGATCTGGCGGGCCCGCTTGGCCGCGTAGATCACGAGGCTGTACTTCGAGTCCGTGGCCTCGAGGAGCTCGTCGATCGGCGGGTTGATGATGCCCTCGGGCGCGGAGATGGAAGAGGACACGCTCTACCTTCCGATGGATGGGAAAGATTCAGTCGCGAGACGACCGGTGAGTGGACCGCTTGACGGTCGCTCACGATCACACGACGTTCATCAAGGCTAGCAGCTCGCGGGCCACGTCCTCGACGGAGGTGTTGACCAGGGTGGTGTCGAACTCCGGCTCGGCCGCCAGTTCGATCTTCGCGGCACCGAGCCGGCGTTCGATGACGTCGGCCGACTCGGTCCCCCGGCCCGTGAGCCTGCGCACGAGCTCCTCCCAGGAGGGAGGAGCCAGGAACACCAGCTGGGCCTCGGCCATGGACTCGCGGACCTGCCGCGCGCCCTGGAGGTCGATCTCCAGCAGCACGGGCACACCCGCCTCCAGGTGCTCCAGCACCGCCGCGCGGGGCGTGCCGTAGCGGTTCCCGGCGAACTCGGCCCACTCCAGCAGCTCGCCGTTGGCGATCAGCTTGTCCATCTCCTCGTCGGTGACGAAGAAGTAGTGGACTCCGTGCTGCTCCCCGGGGCGGGGCCCCCGGGTCGTCGCCGACACCGAGAGCCAGACCTCGGGGTGTTCCTTGCGCATATGGGCGACGACCGTGCTCTTGCCGACCCCGGAGGGGCCGGAGAGCACGGTCAGCCGCGGACGTTCAGTCATGCAGCGATTATTCCAGCAATCCCGTAGTGCCCGGGACTCAGGAGCCGGTGCTGCCGAACTCGCGCTCCAGGGAGGCGATCTGGTTGGAACCGAGACCCCGCACGCGGCGGCTCTCGGAGATGCCCAGTCGCTCCATGATCTGCTTGGCGCGGACCTTGCCCACGCCCGGCAGGGACTCCAGCAGGGCGGAGACCTTCATCTTGCCGATGACGTCGTTCTCCTGGCCCTGCTTGATGACCTCGTGAAGGGAGGCGCCGGAGTGCTTGAGTCGATTCTTGACCTCGGCCCGCTCCCGGCGAGCCGCGGCGGCCTTTTCGAGCGCGGCTGCGCGCTGTTCAGGGGTAAGGGGCGGAAGAGCCACGCCTACGTCACCTCGGATGTCGAACTGTCGGATACGGACCGGTGAGGAACCTAGTCGCCCCACACCTGAGGAGCCACGAGCGACACCGTCGCCCGTTCACTCTCCGTCGGAGACTAGCGGCCAACTCCGTCAGAGTCAGCGAGAACTGCGGAAAAGTCCTGGTCAGCCTCCGCCAGGCCGGACATTTAAGACATACTGCCCCGGATTTGAGGGTGTATCCAGAGTGCGACGACCACGGATTCCCTCGTCGACCGGTTTCAGGCGGCCGTGACGGCGGTCCGGATCTCCTCCGCGAACCGCTCCGCGGCGTCACGCAGAGCGACCGCGTCGGGACCGTGGCGCAACACTCCCCTGCTGACGTTCGGCACGACGTTGCGCACCGCGCTCCCGAACACCGCCGGAAGGTCGGCCGCCGTGGCCCCCTGCGCCCCGATACCGGGCGCCAGGATCGGTCCGCCCATGTCCAGCTCGTACGAGGACAGGTCGCCCAGCGTGGCGCCGACCACCGCGCCGAAGGACCCGAGCGGCTCCTCGCCGGCGTTCTCCAGGGTCAGGTGCCCGAGCATGGTCGCCCCGATGGTGCGCCCGTCGGCGCGGACCGCGTGCTGCACCTCCCCGCCCTCCGGGTTGGACGTCAGCGCCAGCACGAACAGTCCGGTGCCGGTTTCCCGGGCCAGGGCGACGGCCGGGCTGAGCGAGCCGTAGCCGAGGTACGGGGAGACGGTGAGCGCGTCCGAGAACAGCGGCGCGTCCTTGTGGAGGAAGGACTCCGCGTAGGCGGCCATCGTGGAGCCGATGTCACCGCGCTTGGCGTCCATGACGACCAGCGCGCCGGCCGCCCGTGCCTCCTCGACCGTCCTCTCCAGGACCGCGATCCCGCGTGAGCCGAAGCGCTCGAAGAAGGCGCTCTGCGGCTTGAGCACGGCGATCCGGTCCGCGAGCGCCTCGACGACCGTGCGGCTGAACCGCTCCAGACCGCTCACGGTGTCGCTCAGGCCCCACTCGGCGAGCAGGGAGGCGTGCGGGTCGATGCCCACGCACAGCGGGCCCCGCTCGTCCATCGCGCGGCGCAGACGCGCGCCGAAGGGTTCCAGACCGGTCATGCCGTTGTCCTCACGTCGGCGCCCACCGCGTCGGCGAGCGTGGCGTAGGGGCTGGTGCGCAGCCGCGCGGTGAGCCCCTTGTGGATGGAGCGGGCCCAGAAGGGGCCCTGGTAGACGAACGCGCTGTACCCCTGGACCAGCGTGGCACCGGCGAGGATGCGCTGCCAGGCGTCCTCGGCGTTCTCGATGCCTCCGACGCCGATCAGGGTGATCCGGTCTCCCACACGCGCGTAGAGGCGGCGCAGCACCTCGAGGGAGCGTGCCTTCAGCGGGGCGCCGGACAGGCCGCCGGTCTCCTTGACCAGGTCGGGGCCGGACGTCAGGCCGAGTCCCTCGCGGGCGATGGTGGTGTTGGTGGCGATGACGCCGTCCAGGCCGAGCTCCACCGCGAGGTCGGCGACCGCGTCGATGTCGTCGTCGGCGAGGTCGGGGGCGATCTTCACCAGCAGCGGCACGCGGCGGGCCGGGGACGTGCGGTCGGCGGCCTCCCGGACCGCGGCGAGCAGCGGACGCAGGTGGTCCACGGCCTGGAGGTTGCGCAGTCCCGGTGTGTTCGGGGAGGAGACGTTGACGACGAGGTAGTCGGCGTACGGTGCGAGCCGCTCGGCGGACTTCACGTAGTCGGCGACGGCCTCGTCCTCCGGTACGGCCTTGGTCTTGCCGATGTTGACCCCGACCACGGCCCTGAAGACGGGCGTGCGGGAGGCCAGACGTGCCGCGACGGCGAGCGAACCCTCGTTGTTGAAGCCCATGCGGTTGATCAGGGCCCGGTCGGCGACCAGGCGGAACAGCCGCTTCCTGGGGTTGCCGGGCTGCGGCTCCCCGGTCACCGTGCCGACCTCGACGTGGTCGAAGCCCAGCATGGCCAGGCCGTCGATGCCGACGGCGTTCTTGTCGAAGCCGGCGGCAAGACCGAAGGGGCTGTGCAGGCGCAGCCCGAGCGCCTCGGTGCGCAGCTCCTCGTGGCGGGGGGCGAGCACCGCGGCGACGAAGGTCCGCAGCACGGGGACGCGCGCGACGCGGCGGATCCAGCGGAAGGCGAGGTGGTGGGCCTGCTCCGGGTCCATCCGCCGGAAGAGCAGGGTGAAGAGAATCTTGTACATGGTGTCCTCATGAAGAGGGGGACACCGTTTCCGGTGTCCCCCTGGGGGCTGCTAGTCGTCGCGGGCCGCGATCAGATGTTCCGCGTGTTCCTGGAGTGAGCGGACTCCCACGTCCCCGCGGTTGAGCGCGTCGATCCCCTGGACGGCGGCGGCGAGCGCCTGGACCGTCGTCAGGCACGGCACGGACCGGGCCACGGCGGCCGTACGGATGTCGTAGCCGTCGAGGCGGCCGCCGGTGCCGTACGGGGTGTTGACGATGAGGTCGACCTCGCCGTCGTGGATGAGCTGGACGATGGTCTTCTCGCCGTTGGGGCCGGTGCCCTCGGACTGCTTGCGCACCACGGTGGCGTTGATGCCGTTGCGCTTGAGGACCTCGGCGGTGCCGGAGGTGGCCATCAGCTCGAAGCCGTGGGCGACCAGCTCCCGCGCGGGGAAGATCATCGAGCGCTTGTCGCGGTTGGCGACCGAGATGAAGGCGCGTCCCTTGGTGGGCAGCGGGCCGTAGGCGCCGGACTGCGACTTGGCGTACGCCGTGCCGAAGACGGAGTCGATGCCCATGACCTCGCCGGTGGAGCGCATCTCCGGGCCGAGCACGGTGTCGACGCCGCGGCCGTGGATGTCCCGGAAGCGGGACCACGGCATCACGGCCTCCTTGACGGAGATCGGCGCGTCCAGCGGCAGCTCGCCGCCGTCGCCCCGCGCCGGGAGCAGGCCCTCGGCGCGCAGCTCGGCGATGGTGGCGCCCAGCGAGATCCGCGCGGCGGCCTTCGCCAGCGGCACCGCGGTCGCCTTCGAGGTGAAGGGGACGGTGCGCGACGCGCGCGGGTTGGCCTCCAGGACGTAGAGGATGTCCCCGGCCAGCGCGAACTGGATGTTGATCAGACCGCGCACCCCGACGCCGCGCGCGATGCCCTCGGTGGAGGCGCGCAGCCGCTTGATGTCGAAGCCGCCCAGCGTGATCGGGGGCAGGGCGCACGCGGAGTCGCCGGAGTGGATGCCGGCCTCCTCGATGTGCTCCATGACGCCGCCGAGGTAGAGCTCCTCGCCGTCGTAGAGGGCGTCGACGTCGATCTCTATGGCGTCGTCGAGGAAGCGGTCGACGAGCACCGGCCGCGAGGGGCTGATCTCGGTCGACTCGGTGATGTACGCCTCCAGCCGGGCCTCGTCGTAGACGATCTCCATGCCGCGGCCGCCGAGCACGTAGGACGGCCGGACGAGGACCGGGTAGCCGATCTCGTCGGCGATGGCCTTGGCCTCGGCGAAGGTGGTGGCGGTGCCGTGCTTGGGGGCGGGCAGGCCGGCTTCCTTGAGGACCTGTCCGAAGGCGCCGCGGTCCTCGGCGGCGTGGATGGCCTCCGGGGAGGTGCCGACGATCGGCACGCCGTTGTCCTTCAGCGCCTGGGACAGGCCGAGCGGGGTCTGGCCGCCGAGCTGGACGACGACGCCCGCGACCGGACCGGCCTGCCGCTCGGCGTGGACGATCTCCAGGACGTCCTCCAGGGTGAGCGGCTCGAAGTAGAGCCGGTCGGAGGTGTCGTAGTCGGTGGAGACGGTCTCCGGGTTGCAGTTGACCATCACGGTCTCGTAGCCGGCGTCGCTCAGGGCGAAGGAGGCGTGGACGCAGGAGTAGTCGAACTCGATGCCCTGGCCGATGCGGTTCGGGCCGGAGCCCAGGATGATCACCGCGGGCTTCTCGCGGGCCGCGACCTCGGTCTCCTCGTCGTAGGAGGAGTAGAAGTACGGCGTCCGCGCGGCGAACTCGGCGGCGCAGGTGTCGACGGTCTTGTAGACCGGGCGGATGCCCAGCGCGTGCCTGACCTCGCGGACGACGCCCTCGCGCAGGCCGCGGATCTCGCCGATCTGCTGGTCGGAGAAGCCGTGCCGCTTGGCCTCGGCGAGCAGCTCGCGGGTCAGCTCGGGGGCGCCGGCCAGCTCGTCCGCGGTCTCCTTGATGAGGAACAGCTGGTCGACGAACCAGGGGTCGATCTTGGTGGCCTCGAAGACCTCCTCGGGCGTGGCGCCCGCGCGGATGGCACCCATGACCGCGTTGATCCGGCCGTCGGTGGGCCGGATCGCCTCGCGCAGCAGCTCTGCCTTGTCACCGGGCTCGCCGACGAAGGTGAACTGGCTGCCCTTCTTCTCCAGGGAGCGCAGCGCCTTCTGGAACGCCTCGGTGAAGTTGCGGCCGATGGCCATGGCCTCGCCGACCGACTTCATGGTCGTGGTGAGGGTGGAGTCGGCGCTCGGGAACTTCTCGAAGGCGAACCGCGGGGCCTTCACGACCACGTAGTCGAGCGTCGGCTCGAAGGAGGCCGGGGTCTCCTGGGTGATGTCGTTGGGGATCTCGTCGAGGGTGTAGCCGACGGCGAGCTTGGCGGCGATCTTGGCGATCGGGAAGCCGGTCGCCTTGGAGGCGAGCGCCGAGGAGCGCGAGACACGCGGGTTCATCTCGATGACGATGACGCGGCCGTCCTCGGGGTTCACCGCGAACTGGATGTTGCAGCCGCCGGTGTCGACGCCGACCTCGCGGATGATCGCGATGCCGACGTCGCGGAGCACCTGGTACTCGCGGTCGGTCAGCGTCATGGCGGGCGCGACGGTGATCGAGTCGCCGGTGTGCACGCCCATGGGGTCGAAGTTCTCGATGGAGCAGACGACCACGACGTTGTCGTTCTTGTCGCGCATCAGCTCCAGCTCGTACTCCTTCCAGCCGAGGATGGACTCCTCGAGGAGCACCTCGGTGGTCGGCGAGAGGGTGAGCCCCTGGCCGGCGATGCGGCGCAGCTCGTCCTCGTCGTGGGCGAAGCCGGAGCCGGCGCCGCCCATGGTGAAGGACGGGCGGACCACGACGGGGTAGCCGCCGAGTTCCTCGACGCCCTTGAGGACGTCGTCCATGGAGTGGCAGATGTAGGAGCGCGCGGACTCGCCGTGTCCGATCTTGCGGCGGACGGCCTCCACGACCTCCTTGAACAGGTCGCGGTCCTCGCCCTTGTGGATCGCCTCCACGTTGGCGCCGATCAGCTCGACGCCGTACTTGTCCAGGACGCCGTTCTCGTGCAGGGAGATCGCCGTGTTGAGGGCCGTCTGGCCGCCCAGGGTGGGCAGCAGCGCGTCGGGCCGCTCCTTGGCGATGATCTTCTCGACGAACTCGGGGGTGATCGGCTCGACGTAGGTGGCGTCGGCGATCTCCGGGTCGGTCATGATCGTCGCCGGGTTGGAGTTGACCAGGACGACCCGCAGGCCCTCGGCCTTGAGGACACGGCACGCCTGGGTACCGGAGTAGTCGAACTCGGCGGCCTGGCCGATGACGATCGGGCCGGAGCCGATGACCAGGACGGACTGGATATCGGTGCGCTTAGGCACGCTGGCCCTCCATCAAAACGGTGCTCATCAAAGAGGTGAAGCGGTCGAACAGGTAGGCGGCGTCGTGCGGGCCCGCTGCCGCTTCCGGGTGGTACTGGACGCTGAAGGCCGGCTTGTCGAGGAGCCGGAGGCCCTCCACCACGTTGTCGTTGAGGCACACGTGGGTGACCTCGGCGCGGCCGTAGGGGGTGTCGGAGACCTTGTCCAGCGGGGCGTCGACGGCGAAGCCGTGGTTGTGCGCGGTGACCTCGACCTTGCCGGTCGTACGGTCCTGCACCGGCTGGTTGATGCCGCGGTGGCCGTACTTCAGCTTGTAGGTGCCGAAGCCGAGGGCGCGGCCGAGGATCTGGTTGCCGAAGCAGATGCCGAAGAGCGGGGTGCCGCGTTCCAGGACCGCCCGCATGACGGAGACCGCGTGGTCGGCGGTGGCGGGGTCACCGGGGCCGTTGGAGAAGAACACGCCGTCCGGGTTCACGGCGTAGACGTCGTCCACGGTCGCGGTGGCGGGCAGGACGTGCACCTCGATGCCTCGCTCGGCCATGCGCTGCGGGGTCATGCCCTTGATGCCGAGGTCGACGGCGGCGACGGTGTACTTCTTCTCGCCGATCGCGGGGACGACGTACGGCTCGGTGGTGGCGACCTCGGCGGAGAGGTCGGCGCCCTTCATCTCGGGCGCTTCCTTGACGCGGGCGAGCAGTGCCGCGTCGTCGTGGACGGCGTCGCCGCTGAAGATGCCGACGCGCATGGCGCCGCGCTCGCGCAGGTGGCGGGTGAGGGCGCGGGTGTCGATGCCGCAGATGCCGACGACGCCCTGGGCGGCCAGCTCCTCGTCCAGCGAGCGCCTCGAGCGCCAGTTGGAGGGCACACGCGCGGGGTCGCGCACGACGTAGCCGGAGACCCAGATCCTGCGGGACTCCATGTCCTCGTCGTTGACGCCGGTGTTGCCCACGTGCGGGGCGGTCATCACGACGACCTGGCGGTGGTACGACGGGTCGGTGAGAGTCTCCTGGTAGCCGGTCATGCCGGTGGAGAACACCGCTTCGCCGAAGGTCTCCCCCACAGCCCCGTAGGCACGGCCGCGGAAGATCCGGCCGTCCTCCAGGACGAGTACGGCGGGAACCTTGGCGGCTCCCCTGGTGGAGGTTGTCATCGTGCGCCTTCCGTCTTGTTGATCATGTGGTTGAGGGCTTCCACCCACGCGTTGTGCTCGGCCGCGTGGTCGGAGCGGAATCCGGAGTCGATCAGCCGGTCGCCGTGCGCCCAGGTGACGATCAGCAGCCCGCCCTCGGTGAGGACCTTGCCGGCGATGCCCTTGTCGAGCCGGGCCTCGCGCAGCGCGTCCGCCGGGACGAAGAAGTCGTCCGCGCCGGGGCGCACCACGTCCAGTCCCGCGTCGGTGAGCGTCAGCTCGGCCCGGCTGCGGGTGCCCAGGCCGTGCGCCACGATGCGGTCGAGCCACTGACCGGCGGTGGTCGAGCCGTGGTAGCGGCCGCTCATGCTCAGTCTGGCCGGGCCGGGGTCGTCCGGCGCGCTGGGCAGCTCGGGCAGGTCGCTCTGGAGGGTGCCGCGCCACTTCCAGCCCTCGCGCATCAGCCAGTAGACGAGCGCGACGAAGAGGGCGAGGCCGACGACCCAGCCGATCCGGGCGGCCCAGTCGGTCACTTCCGCCGATTCCTTCTCGGCGGCCAGCAGGATTACAGGTGTCACGTGAGCTTCCCGTCGACGAGCGTGGCCTTGCCCCGGAGCCAGGTGTGCGTGACACGGCCCGGCAGCTCACGGCCCTCGTACGGGGTGTTGCGGCTGCGCGAGGCGAAGCCCGCGGGGTCCACGGCTCCACGGTATGCCGTGTCGACGAGGGTGAGGTTGGCGGGCTCACCTGCCGAGACGGGACGGCCGTGGCCCTCGGCCCGTCCGATGCGCGCGGGCTTGACGGACATGCGGTCGGCGACGCCGGCCCAGTCCAGCAGGCCGGTGTCGACCATCGTCTCCTGGACCACCGACAGCGCGGTCTCCAGGCCGACCATGCCCATGGCGGCGGCGGCCCACTCGCAGTCCTTGTCCTCGTGCGGGTGCGGGGCGTGGTCGGTGGCGACGATGTCGATGGTGCCGTCGGCGAGCGCCTCGCGCAGGGCCATGACGTCGCGCTCGGTGCGCAGCGGCGGGTTCACCTTGTAGACCGGGTTGTACGACCGGACCAGCTCGTCGGTGAGGAGGAGGTGGTGCGGGGTGACCTCCGCGGTGACGTCGATGCCGCGGGACTTGGCCCAGCGCACGATCTCGACGCTGCCCGCCGTGGACAGGTGGCAGATGTGGACGCGGGAGCCGACGTGCTCGGCGAGCAGCACGTCCCGGGCGATGATCGACTCCTCGGCGACGGCCGGCCAGCCGCCGAGGCCCAGCTCGGCGGAGACGACGCCCTCGTTCATCTGGGCGCCCTCGGTGAGGCGCGGCTCCTGCGCGTGCTGGGCGACGACGCCGCCGAAGGCCTTCACGTACTCCAGGGCGCGGCGCATGATCACGGCGTCGTGGACGCACTTGCCGTCGTCGGAGAAGACGGTGACGCCGGCGGCGGACTCGTGCATGGCGCCCAGTTCGGCGAGCTTCTGCCCCTCCAGGCCGACGGTGACGGCGCCGACGGGCCGCACGTCGCAGTAGCCGTGCTCCTTGCCGAGCCGCCAGACCTGCTCGACCACGCCGGCGGTGTCGGCGACCGGGAAGGTGTTGGCCATGGCGAACACGGCGGTGTAGCCGCCGCTCGCCGCCGCGCGGGTGCCGGTCAGTACGGTCTCGGAGTCCTCGCGGCCGGGCTCGCGCAGGTGCGTGTGCAGGTCGACCAGGCCCGGCAGCAGCACCTTGCCGGCCGCCTCGACGACCTCGGCGCCCTCGGCGGTCAGGTCCTTGCCGACCGCCTCGATGACGGCGCCGTCGATCAGCACGTCCTGCGGCTCGCCGCCGAGCACCTTCGCACCACGGATCAGGATCTTGCTCATGGTTCTTACTTCTCCTCGGTGGTACGGGCGTGGGTGACGGCGGGTTCGTTGCCGCCCAGGAGCAGGTACAGGACGGCCATCCGGATGGAGACACCGTTGGCGACCTGCTCGATCACGGTGCAGCGGTCGGAGTCCGCGACCTCGGCGGTGATCTCCATGCCGCGGACCATCGGGCCGGGGTGCATCACGATGGCGTGCTCGGGCATCCTCGCCATGCGCTCGCCGTCGAGGCCGTAGCGGCGCGAGTACTCCCGCTCGGTGGGGAAGAACGCGGCGTTCATCCGCTCGCGCTGGACGCGCAGCATCATCACGGCGTCGGACTTGGTGAGCGTGGAGTCCAGGTCGTAGGAGACCTCGCAGGGCCAGGTGTCGATGCCGACCGGCAGCAGCGTCGGCGGGGCGACGAGGGTGACCTCGGCGCCGAGGGTGTGCAGCAGGTCGACGTTGGAGCGGGCGACCCGGCTGTGCAGGACGTCGCCGACGATGGTGATGCGGCGGCCGTTCAGGTCCTGGCCGAGTCCGGCGTCCCGGCCGACGAGCCGGCGGCGCATGGTGAAGGCGTCGAGCAGCGCCTGGGTGGGGTGCTGGTGGGTGCCGTCGCCCGCGTTGATGACGGCGGCGTCGATCCAGCCGGAGGTGGCGAGGCGGTACGGGGCTCCGGAGGCGCCGTGCCGGATGACCACCGCGTCGACGCCCATGGCTTCCAGGGTCTGGGCGGTGTCCTTGAGGGACTCGCCCTTGGAGACGCTGGAGCCCTTGGCGGTGAAGTTGATGACGTCCGCGGACAGCCGCTTCTCCGCGGCCTCGAAGGAGATCCGCGTGCGCGTGGAGTCCTCGAAGAAGAGGTTCACGACGGTGCGGCCGCGCAGGGTCGGCAGTTTCTTGATCGGCCGGTCGGCGACCCGGGCCATCTCCTCGGCGGTGTCGAGGATGAGGACGGCGTCGTCGCGGGTGAGGTCGGCGGCCGAGATGAGATGACGCTGCATCTGTCAGGCTCCGTAAGGCGGTTCAATGAGGCGAAATCGGGCAGACGGGGACGCGCGAGGGCGTGCCGAGCCGGCGCACGCCTCGGCGTGCGCGCGCTGTGCTACTGGGAGGTCCGCTTGGCGCCGAGCAGCACGGTGTCGCGACCGTCCTCCTCGGCGAGCAGGACCTTGACCGTCTCCCGCAGCGACGTGGGGAGGTTCTTGCCGACGTAGTCGGCGCGGATGGGCAGTTCGCGGTGGCCGCGGTCGACGAGGACGGCGAGCTGCACCGCGCGGGGGCGCCCGATGTCGTTCAGCGCGTCGAGGGCGGCGCGGATGGTGCGGCCGGAGAAGAGCACGTCGTCGACGAGGACGACCAGCCGCCCGTCGATGCCGTCACCGGGGATCTCGGTGCGGGCCAGCGCACGCGGCGGGTGCATGCGCAGGTCGTCGCGGTACATCGTGATGTCGAGCGATCCGACCGGGACCTTGCGCTCGGTGATCTGCTCGAGTTTGGCGGCGAGCCGCTGGGCGAGGAAGACGCCTCTGGTGGGGATGCCGAGGAGCACCACGTCGTCGGCGCCCTTGGCGCGTTCGACGATCTCGTGGGCGATGCGGGTCAGCACCCGGGCGATGTCGGGGCCCTCGAGGACGGGGCGGGCATCGGAGTGCGGGTGCGGGTTCTGCGAGAGGGTGTGCGGGTCCTGCTTGTCCATACGAAACGGACCTCCTTCTCCGCCTCACGGGACGGACCTTAAAGGACGTCGGATTGCGTCACTCAGGCTATCAGGCCGGGATCCCCGCGCAGCGACACCCCCGGTCACTCCAATGGCGTAGCCGATCTTCGCTACCACGGAAGAGTCGGTGTGGACCATTCGGCTTGACGCACCAGAGTAACGCTGCGTAACCTCACAGTGAGTTACCAGCCGCGCGGCATGGAAACCAGCCAGAGCCGCGTCGACACAGTGCCGGGGAGCTATATGTCCAGCGAATACGCCAAACAGCTCGGGGCCAAGCTCCGGGCGATCCGCACCCAGCAGGGCCTTTCCCTCCACGGTGTCGAGGAGAAGTCCCAGGGCCGCTGGAAGGCGGTCGTGGTCGGTTCGTACGAGCGCGGCGACCGCGCCGTGACCGTGCAGCGCCTCGCGGAGCTGGCGGACTTCTACGGCGTTCCGGTGCAGGAGCTGCTGCCGGGCACCACCCCGGGCGGCGCCGCCGAGCCGCCGCCGAAGCTGGTCCTGGACCTGGAGCGGCTGGCCACGGTGCCGGCCGAGAAGGCGGGCCCGCTGCAGCGCTACGCGGCGACGATCCAGTCCCAGCGCGGTGACTACAACGGCAAGGTGCTCTCCATCCGCCAGGACGACCTGCGCACCCTCGCCGTCATCTACGACCAGTCGCCCTCGGTCCTCACCGAGCAGCTGATCAGCTGGGGCGTCCTGGACGCCGACGCACGCCGCGCGGTGGCCTCGCACGAGGACGCGTAACCGCGTCGCGGGGTGCGTGAGGGGCTGCTCGCAGGCGGAGAAGCCCGCAGAAACGTGCCGCCGGGGTGGTCGGAACCTTCGTGGGTTCCGACCACCCCGGCGGTTTTTCGTGCACCGTGCGGGCAGCGCCGCCGGGGGCGGGCGCGGGTGAGCGCGGGCTACGCCTCGCGGCGGAGCGACGGCTTGAGCTCCTTGAGCCGGCCGAGCAGGCCGTTCACGAAGGACGGCGATTCGTCCGTCGAGAACTCCTTCGCCAGCTGCACCATCTCGTCGAGGACCACCGCGTCCGGCGTCTCGTCGACCCAGATCAGCTCATAGGCGCCGAGGCGCAGGATGCTGCGGTCGACGACCGGCATCCGGTCCAGGGTCCAGCCGACCGAGTACTGGGCGATCAGTTCGTCGATGCGCTTCGCGTGCTCCGCGTAGCCCTCCACGAGTTGCATCGTGTACTCGCTCACCGGCGGCTGCCGGGTGTCGGTCCGGGAGTGCCGGATCCAGTCGGCGAGGACCGTCAGGACCTCGGTGCCGCGCTGGTCGCCCTCGAAGAGGATCTGGAAGGCGCGCTTGCGGGCCGTGTTGCGGGCAGCCACGGTTAGCTGTTCACCCGGCCGAGGTAGTCGCTGGTGCGGGTGTCGACCTTGATCTTCTCACCGGTGGTGATGAAGAGGGGGACCTGGATCTGGTGACCGGTCTCCAGGGTGGCGGGCTTGGTGCCGCCGGTGGAGCGGTCGCCCTGCACGCCCGGCTCGGTCTCCTGGATCGTCAGCTCGACGGCGGCGGGCAGCTCGACGAAGAGCACCTCGCCCTCGTGCTGCGCCACGGTGGCCTCGAAGCCCTCGACGAGGAAGTTGGCGGCGTCGCCGACCGTCTTGCGGTCGATGTGCAGCTGGTCGTAGGTCTGCATGTCCATGAAGACGAAGTACTCGCCGTCCATGTACGAGAACTGCATGTCGCGCTTGTCGACGGTGGCCGTTTCGACCTTGACGCCGGCGTTGAAGGTCTTGTCGACGGTCTTGCCGGACAGCACGTTCTTCAGCTTGGTGCGCACGAAGGCCGGGCCCTTGCCGGGCTTGACGTGCTGGAACTCGACGACGGACCAGAGCTGGCCGCCTTCGAGCTTGAGCACCATGCCGTTCTTGAGGTCGTTCGTGGAAGCCACGGTTGCGGAATCTCCTGGACTGGACTGACGTGGACGACGGCCGGGGCGGGGGCAGGCGCACAGCGCGGGGCTAGAGCGCGAGCAGCTCCTTGGTCGTGATGGTGAGTAGCTCGGGTCCGCCGTCCGCCTCGGGGCGCACGACGAGCGTGTCATCGATCCGGACTCCGCCCCGGCCGGGGAGGTGGACCCCCGGTTCGACGGTGACCGGCACGCAAGCGTCCAGTTTACCCATGGCCGCAGGGGTCAATTGAGGGTCCTCGTCGATTTCGAGTCCTACGCCGTGCCCGGTGACCGCGGGGAGGGCCTCGGCGTAGCCGGCGGAGTCCAGGACCTGGCGTGCCGCGCGGTCCACGTCGCGGCAGGCCGCGCCGGGGACGAGGGACTCCCGGCCGGCGCGCTGGGCCGAGAAGACGAGGTCGTACAGCTCGATCTGCCAGTCCGCGGGGGCCGTGCCGATGACGAAGGTGCGGCCGATCTCGCAGCGGTAGCCGCGGTAGGTGGCGCCGAGGCAGACGGAGAGGAAGTCGCCCTCCTCGACGCGGCGGTCGGTGGGGCGGTGACCGGGGCGGCCGGCGTTCGGGCCGGTGGCGACGGAGGTGGGGAAGGCGGGGCCGTCGGCGCCGTGGTCGACGAGGCGGCGTTCCAGTTCCAGGGCGAGGTGGCGTTCGGTGCGGCCGACGAGGATGGATTCCAGGAGTTCGCCGAGGGCCTGGTCGGTGATCTCCGCGCCGATGCGGAGGCAGGAGATCTCTTCCTCGTCCTTGACGACTCTGAGCTGTTCGACCGCGCCGGCGATGGCGGCCAGGCGCAGGCTGGGGGTGACGGAGTGGATTTCGCGGTGGCGGGTGACGGTGAGGTGGTGCTCCTCGACGGCGAGGGAGTCGGCGCCCTGCGTGACGGCGAGTCCGGCGGCCGCGACGGCGGGGTCGCCCGCGAGGCCCGGCATCACGTGCACGCGCAGCGACTCGTCGGGGCGGGCGTGCGGGGTCCGGTCGTCCGGGGGGCTCGCGCACACCAGGACGTCCTCGGTCCTGCCCAGCAGGAGGACGGCGCCCTCGGGGGCGGCGCCGGCGAGGTAGCGCACGTTGGCGGGGCGGGAGACCAGTGCCGCCGCGCTGCCACCCGCGGTGCAGCAGTCCCGTAGCCGCGCCCGGCGGATCGCGTAGACCTCTGACATTCTTCGAGCGTAGGAGTGGTGGCTGGATGTCGCCGGTCGAGCGGGGCCGAGTGGGGGTGCGGCGGCCGGGGGCGGGAGCGGGGGGCGGGGCAGGGGGGCGCGTGCGGTGGGTGGTGGGGGCGGGGGTGTGGGGGTGCGGCTCGCCCGCCGCAGTCGCGCCCCTCCGGTGCTGCCGCAGTGGGCCGGGCGGGGACCAGGTATGCGGCGGGCTCCGCCGCACCCCCACACCCCCTCCGGTCCGTCGGCGTCCGCGCGTCCGCCCTTCGGAACTGCGGTCCGTCAACCGACTGCGGTCCGTCCCCCGCAGCTGCGCAGCTCCGGGGCCTCCGCCCCAGCTGCGGGCAGTCGTGCCGCTGGGGCGGCACGGGTGGGCGCAGCGGTGCCCCGCTGGCGCGGGTGAGTGGAACACCGGCCCGGCACCAACGGCTCCGGGAGCTGGTGCGAAACCGGCTGCACCGTCACCACTGTGGGGGGCTGGCTATCGAGCGGGCCAGGACGTCGTCCAGGATGCGGGCCGTTTCGGGTATGTCCAGCTGGGAGTTGTCGATGATGGGCAGGCCCGACCCGTACCAGCCGGCCATACGGCCGTGGATGCGGGCCACTTCCTCGTCGCTGAGGCGGCGATTGCCCGTGCGTTCCGCATTGCGCTCGAGGACGATGTCCAGGCCCGGCAGGAGGACCACCGGGAGCAGGCCCGGGCCCACGTGCCGCTTCCAGCCGCCGAGGCCCACGACCGGCCGGTCGGGGAAGACCGCGTCGTCGAGGATGCACGAGATGCCGTTGGCGAGGAAGTTGCGCGCGGCGAAGCCGCAGGTGCGGCGGGCCAGGCGGTACTGCGCCTCGGAGTTGTCGTTCCACCCGGACTGCGGGTCGGCGAAGCCGGAGCGGACCCATTCGCGTACGTCGTCGAGGCTGATGTGCGCGGTGGGGACCCGGCGGTGGTCCGCCCAGTACTTGGCCACACTCGTCTTGCCCGCGCCCGCGGGGCCGATGAGCAGTACGGCCATGATCGTCCCGGCCGGGTCGGGTGCGGCAGGCGCCTGTGGTGGGCTGGGCATCGCGACCGGGCCGCCGGGCGGCAGCGGCACATGGCCGGTGGTGTCCGGGGGCGGGGGCATGGAGGCGTGCTGTGGACCCGCGGGGGGCGGCGGTGCGGGGTAGCCCGGTGCCTGGGGAGGCGCGGGCGCGGGTCCCGGGTGCTGGCCCGGGTGGTGTGCGGCCGGTGACCAGCCGACGGCCGGTCCCTGCCCCGGCTGATGGGGCGGCGGCAGCGGAGAACCCACTGCGTGCTGCATCCGGTGCCACTCCGTCTCGTACAGGCGATGGGCGCTGACAGCGGGGGTTCCCGCGTGCTACCGAACGGTACCGCCCCCTGCCGTCGTTGTGTGAACGGCCGGGGGCGGTGCTGAGTGCCCTGTTACTCCCCCACCTCGCCGTACGCGGCGAACAGGACGGCGGGGTCGGGTCCTTCGAACACCGTGGGCTTGGCGAGACCGTCGAGGACGATGAAGCGCAGCAGGTCGCCGCGGGACTTCTTGTCCACCTTCATGGTCTCCAGCAGCTTGGGCCACTGGTCGTAGCGGTAGTGCAGGGGCAGGCCGACCGCTTCGAGGATCGTGCGATGGCGGTCCGCGGTGGCGTCGTCCAGGCGGCCCGCGAGACGGCCCAGTTCGGCGGCGAAGTGCATGCCCACCGACACGGCGGCGCCGTGGCGCCACTTGTAGCGCTCGTTCTTCTCGATGGCGTGGCCGAGGGTGTGACCGTAGTTCAGGATCTCGCGGAGGCCCGATTCCTTGAGGTCCGAGGAGACCACATCGGCCTTGACCCGGATCGAGCGTTCGATCAGTTCCGCGGTGTGCGGGCCCGCGGGGGTGCGGGCGGCCTCGGGGTCGGACTCGATGAGGTCCAGGATCACCGGGTCGGCGATGAAGCCGGCCTTGATGACTTCGGCCAGTCCGGAGACGTAGTCGTTGACCGGGAGCGAGTCCAGTGCGGCGAGGTCGCAGAGGACGCCGGCGGGCGGGTGGAAGGCGCCCACCAGGTTCTTGCCCTCGGCCGTGTTGATGCCGGTCTTGCCGCCGACGGCGGCGTCCACCATGGCAAGGACCGTGGTGGGGATGGCGATCCAGCGGACGCCGCGCAGCCAGGTCGCCGCGACGAAGCCGGCGAGGTCCGTGGTGGCTCCGCCGCCCACGCCGACGATGACGTCGGTGCGGGTGAAGCCGGACTGGCCGAGTGCCTTCCAGCAGTAGGCGGCGACCTCGGCGGTCTTGGCCTCCTCCGCGTTGGGCACCTGGATGGCGATCGCCTCGTAGCCCTGGGTCGTGAGGTCCTCGCGGAGCGCGTCGCCGGTCTCGGCGAGTGCTTCGGGGTGCACGATCGCGACGCGCTTGGCCTTCTCGCCGATCAACCCGCCGAGCTCGCCCAGGAGCTGACGGCCCACCAGGACGTCGTAGGGCTCGGTGCCCGCCGTCGCGCCGATGTGGATGCGCGTCACTGCCTCGTTGCTCATGCTTCCTTCAGCTCCAGTGCGTTCAGGACGGCTTCGGTGACCTCTTCGGGCGTACGGCCGTCCGTGGCGACGACGGCCGTGGCGACCTCCTCGTACAGGTGCCGCCTGGCCTCCATCAGCTCCCGCCACTGCTTGCGCGGGTTGACCGCGAGGAGCGGACGGGCGACGCCCAGGCCGGTGCGCCTGACCGCCTCCTCGACGTCCATCGACAGGTAGACGACCGGCTGCCCGATGAGCAGGGCGCGGGTGTCCTCGTCGAGGATCGCACCGCCGCCCAGGGACAGGACGCCGTCGTGCCCGGTGAGTGCCGTGCGCACCGCCTGCTTCTCGAGCGCGCGGAAGGCGGGTTCGCCCTCGTCGACGAAGATGTCGGCGATGGTCCTGCCCTCGGCGGTGACGATGTCGTCGTCGGTGTCGCGGTAGCCGACGCCGAGACGCTCGGCCAGCAGCCGGCCGACGGTGGACTTGCCCACGCCCATCGGGCCGACCAGCACGATGACCGGTGGGCTCATCGGATGGCCAGGTTCTCGAGGTACGACGTCACGTTGCGGCGGGTCTCGGTGACGCTGTCGCCACCGAACTTCTCCGCGACCGCGTCCGCGAGGACCAGAGCCACCATCGCCTCGGCGACGATGCCGGCGGCCGGCACGGCGGAGACATCGGACCGCTGGTGGTGGGCCTGGGCGGCTTCCCCGGTGGTGACGTCCACGGTCTGCAGGGCGCGCGGCACGGTCGCGATCGGCTTCATCGCCGCCCGCACCCGAAGCAGCTCGCCCGTGGTGAGGCCGCCCTCGGTGCCGCCGGAGCGGCCGGAGACGCGCCGGATGCCGTCGGGGGTGTTCACGATCTCGTCGTGCGCCTTCGAACCCGGCACCCGGGCGAGCTCGAAGCCGTCACCGATCTCGACGCCCTTGATCGCCTGGATGCCCATGAGGGCGCCGGCGAGGCGGGCGTCCAGCTTGCGGTCCCAGTGCACGTGCGAGCCCAGGCCCACGGGGACGCCGTAGGCGAGAATCTCCACCACGCCGCCGAGGGTGTCGCCGTCCTTGTGGGCCTGGTCGATCTCCGCGACCATCGCCTTCGAGGCGTCCGCGTCCAGGCAGCGCACCGGGTCGGCGTCCAGCCTCTCGACGTCCGCGGGGGTGGGGTACACGCCGTGCGGGGCCTTGGCGGAGGCCAGTTCCACGACATGGCTGACGATCTCGACGCCGGCCGTCTCCTTGAGGTACGACCGGGCCACCGCACCCAGTGCCACGCGGGCGGCCGTCTCACGGGCGGAGGCGCGCTCCAGGATCGGCCGGGCCTCGTCGAAGCCGTACTTCTGCATGCCCGCCAGGTCGGCGTGGCCGGGGCGGGGGCGGGTCAGCGGGGCGTTGCGCGCCAGGCCGGCGAGCACCTCGGGGTCGACCGGGTCGGCCGCCATGACCTGCTCCCACTTCGGCCATTCGGTGTTGCCCACCATGACCGCGACCGGGGAGCCGAGGGTCAGTCCGTGCCGGACGCCGCCGAGGAAGGTGACCTCGTCGCGCTCGAACTTCATCCGGGCGCCGCGACCGTAGCCGAGCCGCCGCCTCGCGAGGTGGTCCGCCACCATGTCCGTGGTGATCGGCACGCCGGCGGGAAGGCCCTCCAGCGTCGCGACGAGTGCGGGACCGTGGGACTCCCCCGCGGTCAGCCAGCGCAACCTGCTCAACGGTGCTCCTCCGTGCTTCGCGCCCCGGTATGCCCTGCGTACGCGTCCCTTCGCGTACCGCTGTGGCGTGACGGGGTGCGCGGCCCCGGTCCGCCACCCCCGATCCTCCCACGTCCGGCCGGGGTGTCCGGCCGCCGGTCCATCAGGCGGACGGGCGGGATCGCCGTCCGGGCGGCGCAGACATCACGCCGTGCCGTCGCCCTGCCGCTGAGCGGGTGCGTAGGCGCCGAGGAAATCGGCACCGCTCGGCTGCTGCGGCCGCGGCGCGTACGGGCCCAGGTGGTCGGCTCCGCTTCCCTGGCCGTGCCGGGCCGCGGCCTGGACCGGCGGGCCCGAGCGGACGGCGCGGCGGCGTGCGATCCTGCGCCTGATCCTGACGGCCCAGGAGGCCACGACGGCGAGCACGACCAGGGCCAGCACCGTGATCTGCACCCAGTCGGGCAGGAAGCCCAGCACGGACTCGAACATCTGTGTCTTCCACGATGCCAGCGGCATGCCTGCGGACATGGAACGCGATCCCCTCCCGTGTTCCGCCCCCTGCGGAACCGACAGTGGATCTTAGCGGGCGGCGAGGGCCCGTTCTCCCGCTTTTCGCATGGCGTCCAGCGGGGCCGGTGAGCGCCCCGTCATCTGCTCCACCTGGAGGACCGCCTGGTGCACCAGCAGGTCGAGTCCGCTGATCACGGCTCCCCCGTAGGTGGACCAGCGGGCGGCGAGAACGGTCGGCCACGGGTCGTAGAGCACGTCGAAGAGGGCCGTCGGGCGTTCCGGGACCGCCCGGGCGAACACGTCGGTGACTCCGGCCGGTGTGGTGGTGACGACCAGCGGGGCGTGCAGTGCCCGTTCGGCGTCGTCCCAGCCGGCGATGCGTACCGCGACGTCGAGCCGTTCGGCCCACTGGCGCATCTCGGCGGCGCGGGCCTCGCTGCGGACGTAGACGGTGACCTCGCCCGAGCAGATCCGGGCCAGGGCGGCCAGCGCGGAGGAGGCGGTGGCTCCGGCGCCGAGGATCGCGGCGGTCTCCACCCTGTCGATTCCGTGCTCGCGCAGGGCGGCGACCATGCCCGGGACATCGGTGTTGTCACCGGTCCTGCCGCCGTCCGGCGTGAGGACGACCGTGTTGACCGCCTCGACCGAGGCCGCGGTGTCGCTGACCGAGTCGAGCAGGGGGATCACGGCTCGCTTCAGCGGCATGGTGAGCGACAGTCCCGCCCACTCGGGGCCGAGCGTGTCGAAGAACCCGGGCAGCGCCTGCTCGTCGATCTCGAAGCGGTCGTAGGTCCACCCTTCGAGCCCCATCTCCGTGTACGCGGCGCGGTGCAGCACCGGAGACAGGGAGTGGGCGATCGGGGAGCCGAGTACGGCGGCCCTGCGGGCTGCCGTCATCAGTTGCCCCTCGACGCGTTGAACTTGTCGACGAGCTTCTGGTGCTCGTCGATGGTCTTGGCGAACTCGGTCTTGTTCATACCGTCCGTGGCGACGAAGTACATCCAGCCGTCGTCGGTCGGGTTCAGCGCGGCCTGCAGTGCCTCCTCGCCCGGGTTGCCGATCGGGCCGGGCGGCAGGCCCTTGTTGGTGTACGTGTTGTACGGGTCGGGGTTGCTGTTGATCTCCGACTCGGAGATGTCGATCTTGCTCTGACCCAGGAGGTAGTTGAACGTCGAGTCGAACTGAAGTTCCTGGTTCGTCTCGGTGTTGCTGGTCTTGAGGCGGTTGTAGATCACCTCGGACATCTTGCGGAAGTCGTCGTGGGTCTTGCCCTCGGCCTGCACCAGGCTCGCCACCGTGACCAGTTCCCACGGTCCCTCGAGGCCGAGGCTCTCGGCCTTCGTCTCGAAGCCCAGCTCCTCGTACTTCTCGGTGGCACGAGCCACCATCTGCTGCAGGACGGCCTCGGGTTTCTGTCCCTTGGCGACGGCGTAACTGGACGGGTAGAGGAAGCCTTCCAGCGGATCCTTGACGTTCTTGTGGTTCACGGCCCAGTCGGGCAGTCCGAGGGTCTTCCACTTGGTCTCGGCGACCTTGGCCGTGGTGCCCTTCTTGAGCTCGAGTCGCTTGTCGATGAGCTGGTAGACGTCGGCGTTGCGCTTGCCCTCGGCGATGATCAGGTTGTTGCGGCTCTTCGGGCTGAGCATGAGCTCGACGGCGCTCGCCGCCGACATCTCCTTCTGCAGCGTGTAGACGCCGTCCTGGATGGTCTTGCCCCGTGGGTGGGAGGCCTGGGCCGCGACGAAGGCGTCCACGCTCTTGACCACGCCCTCCTTCTTGAGCGCCTGGCCGATGGCGTACCCGCCGGAGCCCTTGGGGATCGTGACGGTCACCTGCTCACCGTTGCCGGCTCCCGCGAAGTCGGCGGGGCTGCCGAAACGATCCTGGTAGAACTGGTAGCCGAAGTAGCCGACACCCGCCAGGCCGCCGCCGAAGACCACGACCACCACGAGACAGGCCAGGCCGCTGCGTCGCTTCTTCTCCTTGCCGCCCCGGCGCTCGCCGCGTCCGCGCCGGTCGTCCGGCTCGTCGTCGCGGCCGTCGTCGTCGCCCGCGAAGAAGGCGTGCTCGCCCTGGTCGGGGCCGGGGTCCCAGTCGGTCTCCGGTTCCGGTTCGGCGCGCCGGCGGCTGGGCGGTTCGGGCGGCGGGTAGGCGTCGGGCGTGCCGTAGTGGTCGGTCCGCTCGCCGCCGTACTGCCCGGTCTGCTGCGCGTACGGGTCCGTGGGGCCGACGGCGTACGGATCCTGCGGCCCCGCCGCGTACGGGTCCTGCGGATAGGAGCCGGTGGGCCAGCCGTTCTCGTCGTACTGCGGCTGTTGCTGCTGGTGCGGCGCGTACTGCTGGTCGTACTGCGGGTACTGCTGCTGCCCGTACCCGTGCTGCTCGCCGGTGCCCCAGTCGCCGTACTGCTGCTGCGTCTGCGGCTGCTGCGGATAGTGCTGCGGCTGGCCGCCGTAGGGAGACTGCTGACCCTGCTGGGCCTGCTGTCCTTCCCATCCGCCGTCCCCGTACAACGGGTCGTCCGGATGCCACGGTTCGGAGCCTGGGCCCCGGCCATACTCAGTCATCGATCCCCTAGAGCCGCGAGGCGGCGGCAGCCCCGGCCACCTGAAGACCACGGCTCCCGTTCCGCCTCTCTCTGTGCGGCGGCTGTTCGAACACCGGCCGCATCGCGCGGAACGTTACCGTATCGCGATCAGATGACCACTTCGACGCCCTCGCCGGGTGGCTTGCCTGACACCCGTTCGGATTCCAGTGCCTGCTGGAGGATGATCACAGCGGCCGCCTGGTCGATGACGGAGCGTCCCTTCCTGGACTTCACTCCCGAGGCCCGCAGCCCCTGACTGGCCGTCACGGTCGTCATGCGCTCGTCGACGAGGCGCACCGGAACGGGCCTGATCAGGCGGGCGAGTTCCTGTGCGAAGCCGCGGACCTTGGCCGCGGCCGGGCCCTCACCGCCTTTGAGGGAGCGAGGGAGGCCGACGACGACCTCGATCGGCTCGTACTCCTCGACGAGCTGCCTCAGCCGCCGGTGTGCGGCGGGGACGTCCCGGCCGGGGACGGTCTCGACCGGTGTGGCGAGGATCCCGTCGGGGTCGCAGGAGGCGACCCCGATCCGGGCGTCCCCGACATCGATCGCGAGACGGCGGCCGCGGCGCATCGCCGGGCCGTCCGTCCGCTCGTGCTCGGGACCGTTCACTTGGCGGTGTCCGCCACAAGGCGCTCGACGGCGTCGACGGCCTCGCCGACGGCGGCCGGGTTCTGGCCGCCGCCCTGGGCGACGTCCGGCTTGCCGCCACCGCCGCCGCCGAGGGTCTTGGCGGCGGCGCGCACCAGGTCACCGGCCTTGAGACCGCGCTCACGGGCCGCCTCGTTGGTGGCGATCACCGTCAGCGGCCTGCCGTTGTTCACGGCGAAGAGGGCGACGACGGCGGCCCGGCCGCCCTGGATGCGGCCGCGCACGTCCAGGACCAGCTTGCGCAGGTCGTCGGCGCCGGTGCCGTCCGGGACCTGGCCGGTGACGACGGCGACACCGTGGATGTCCTTGGCGGACTCGGCGAGACCGGCGGCGGCCTGGAGCACCTTCTCGGCGCGGAACTTCTCGATCTCCTTCTCGGCGTCCTTCAGCCTGCCGAGCATGGCGGAGACCTTCTCCGGCAGTTCCTCCGAGCGGCCCTTGAGCAGTTCGGTCAGCTGGTTGACGACCGTGTGCTCACGGGCGAGGAAGGTGTAGGCGTCCACGCCGACGAGGGCCTCGATACGGCGCACACCGGAGCCGATGGACGACTCCCCGAGCAGCTTCACCAGACCCAGCTGGGCGGTGTTGTGCACGTGGGTGCCACCGCACAGCTCCTTGGAGAAGTCTCCGATGGTGACCACGCGGACGCGCTCGCCGTACTTCTCGCCGAACTCGGCGATGGCGCCCTGCCTCTTGGCCTCGTCGATGCCCATGACGTCGGCGCGCACGTCGAGGTCGCGGGCGAGCACCTCGTTGATCTTCTGCTCGACGTCGAGCATGACCGTCTGCGGCACGGCGGACGGGGAGCCGAAGTCGAAGCGGAACCGGCCGGGCTGGTTCTCGGAACCGGCCTGGGCGGCGGTCGGACCCAGGGCGTCGCGCAGCGCCTGGTGGGTGAGGTGGGTGGCCGAGTGGGCGCGGGCAATGGCCTTGCGGCGGCGGTCGTCGATGGAGGCGTGGGCCTTGGCGCCGACGGTGACCTCGCCGACCTGGACGACGCCCCTGTGGACGTAGACGCCCGGCACCGGCTTCTGGCAGTCGCGGACCTCGATGACGGCACCGGAGTCGGCCCTGATCCGGCCGGTGTCGCCGATCTGGCCGCCGCCCTCGGCGTAGAACGGCGTGCGGTCGAGGACGATCTCCACCTCGTCGCCCTCGGTGGCGGCCGGGGAGGAGACGCCGTCGACGAGGATGCCGACGACCGTCGACTCACCCTCGGTGTCGGTGTAGCCGATGAAGTCGGTGGCACCGGCGCTGTCGGCGATCTCTCGGTAGGCGCCGAGGTCGGCGTGGCCGGTCTTCTTGGCCTGGGCGTCCGCCTTGGCCCGCTCCCGCTGCTCCTTCATCAGGCGCCGGAAGCCGTCCTCGTCCACGGTCAGGCCCTGCTCGGCGGCCATCTCCAGGGTGAGGTCGATCGGGAAGCCCCAGGTGTCGTGGAGCAGGAACGCCTTGTCACCGGGCAGGACGGTGGAGCCGGCGGCCTTGGTGTCGGACACGGCGGTGTCGAGGATGTTGGTGCCGGCCTTCAGCGTCTTGAGGAAGGCGTTCTCCTCGGCGAGGGCGACCTTCTCGATCCGCTCGCGGTCGGTGACCAGCTCGGGGTACTGCTGCCCCATCATGCCGATCACGACGTCGACGAGGTCCTTGACGACCGGACCGGTGGCGCCGAGCAGGCGCATGTTGCGGATGGCACGGCGCATGATGCGGCGCAGCACGTAGCCGCGGCCCTCGTTTCCGGGGGTGACGCCGTCGCCGATGAGCATGACGGACGTACGCATGTGGTCGGTGACCACACGCAGGGAGACGTCGGAGGCCTGGGCGTCGCCGTAAGCCACGCCGGTGAGCTCGGTGGCCTTGTTGATGACGGCCATGGAAGTGTCGATCTCGTACATGTTCTGCACGCCCTGCAGAATCATGGCGAGCCGCTCGAGGCCGAGGCCGGTGTCGATGTTCTTGCTGGGCAGGTCGCCGAGGATCTCGAAGTCGTCCTTGCCGGTGCCCTCGCCCCGCTCGTACTGCATGAAGACGAGGTTCCAGATCTCCACGTACCGCTCGTCGTTGACGGCGGGGCCGCCCTCGGCGCCGAACTCGGGGCCGCGGTCGTAGTTGATCTCGGAGCAGGGGCCGCACGGGCCGGGGACGCCCATGGACCAGAAGTTGTCCTTCTTGCCCAGGCGCTGGATGCGCTCCTTGGGCACGCCCACGACCTCGTGCCAGATCTGCTCGGCCTCGTCGTCGTCCTGGTAGACGGTGATCCAGAGCTTCTCCGGCTCCAGGCCGTAACCGCCCTTGTCCTGGGGGCTGGTGAGCAGCTCCCAGGCGAGCTTGATGGCGCCTTCCTTGAAGTAGTCGCCGAAGGAGAAGTTGCCGCACATCTGGAAGAACGTGCCGTGGCGGGTGGTCTTGCCGACCTCTTCGATGTCGGGGGTGCGCACGCACTTCTGCACGCTGGTGGCGCGGTCGAAGGGCGGCTTGACCTCGCCCAGGAAGTAGGGCTTGAAGGGCACCATGCCGGCCGGGACGAGGAGCAGAGTCGGGTCGTCCGCGATGAGCGACGCCGAAGGGACGACGGTGTGCCCGCGCTCCTCGAAGAAGCTCAGCCAGCGGCGGCGGATCTCGGCCGACTCCATCAGTGGTCCTCATTCCGGTTGTACGGGTACGTCGGGTACGTCTGGTGTGTCCGGTGCGTCGACTTCCGCGCCGGACCCTCGACGTACTTGGGGGTGTTGCGGTTCTCGATGACGGCGTAGCTGCGGGGCGCGGGGAGTTCACGGTCGACGGGGGCGCCCAGCCCGAGCGCGTCGCCCAGTTCGGCCTCCCGCCGATCCATGTGGTCGCGGACCTCGAGCGCGAAGTCCACCGCGCGGTCCTTGAGCCGGCCGCCGGCCTCGATCGCCTTGTTCGCCGCGGTGACGGCGAGGTGCTCGGGCGTCAGCTGCTTGATCTTGCGGTTGACCTTGGTGGTGGCCCACACGCCGGCGGCGACGCCGGTGGTGAACCAGAACGTTCGGCGGAACATCGTCGGGTCAGTCCCTCTTTCCCCGGGTCCGCTTGTCACGCCGCGCGCCCGGGACGGTGCGGCCCACGATCACGTTGCGCCTCGGCTCCTTGGCCGGGGCGTCGTCCTTGCGGCCGCTGACGGCCCGGCGTACGCCGTAGCCGAAGGCGGCGACCTTGACCAGGGGGCCGCCGAAGGTGGAGGCCACGGTGGTCGACAGCGCGGACGCGTTGGAGGTGACCTCCTGGACGTCGGAGGCGATCGCGTCGACCCGTTCGATCTGGGTCTGCGCGGACCGCACCGCCGTGGAGGCGTCGGCCAGCAGCGGGACCGCCTGGTCGGTCACCTCCGCCACGAGCTTGGTGGTCGCCCGGAGCGTCTGGGCCAGCCTCGCCAGCGCGACGGCGAGGAAGGAGACCAGGATCGCCCAGAAGACGGCCACCAGGATTCCGGCCACCTCGCCACCGGACACTGTGTGCACCCGCTCCCTTTGAAACGCGCCTGAACATCGAGAAAGTCGTGTGCCCGAGCCTATCGCGCCGGTGACGTCACTCCGTACCGGATTACCTGCTGCCACCGGCGGAGTCGCGGGACGAAAGACGAGCCCGCCGCCTCGTCCGCCCGGAAGGGCGGGGAGACGGCGGGCTCGGGATACCGCGTGCCTGCTGGGATCAGCGGGCGTAGTACTCGACGACGAGCTGCTCGTCGCAGATCACCGGGATCTCCTTGCGGTTCGGGTCACGGTCCAGGCGGAACGCCAGGGCCTTGAGGTTCACCTGCAGGTAGCGCGGGATCTCACCGTCGGGGGCGAAGCCACCCTCACGCGCGATCGTGAAGAGGGTCTTCTCCTTGCTGCGCTCGCGCACCTCCACGACGTCGTCCGGGCGGACACGGAAGGAGGGCTTGTCGACCTTCTTGCCGTTGACCTGGATGTGGCCGTGGGTGACCATCTGGCGGGCCTGGTAGATGGTGCGGGCGATGCCCGAACGCAGGACCAGGGCGTCGAGACGGCGCTCGAGCTCGATGACGAGGGCCTCGCCCGTCTTCATCGACGTCTTGGAGGCACGCTCGTAGGCACGGACGAGCTGGCGCTCGGAGAGGTCGTACTGCGCGCGCAGACGCTGCTTCTCCAGCAGACGGACCTTGTAGTCCGAGTTCTGCTTGCGGCCACGGCCGTGCTCACCCGGCGGGTAGGGGCGGGCCTCGAAGTACTTGACGGCCTTCGGGGTCAGCGCGATGCCGAGGGCACGCGACTTCTTGACCTTGGGGCGGGACTGGTTCGCCACTTCTTTTCCTTTTCCTTTTCGGCTGCCTCAGGGTTACGGGAGGTCGCATCCGCAGCCGGGGAATTCCCGGCAGGTCCGCGGGGGACTTGCCAGGCAGCCGCTCCCCTGGTCTGGGCACATACGTGCAGCACACGAACGGCCCACCGACCGGTCCCGGGACTTAAGGGTGGTGGTGGGCTGCCCGCGACACCTACGACGGTGCGCGACGCTCCTGGATCGAAGGATCCGGCTGGATGTCCCGCCTGAGGCGCCGACAGGAGCCGGACACGGGACGCAGCACTGCTGAGAGTCTACAGGGTGGTCAGGACCGCTTCCGACCGAGGTGTTTCCTGGTCCATTCCACCGCGTCCGCGTAGCGCGCCTCCGCGCCGTGCCGGGTGGGCTCGTAGTACTCGCGGTCCTTCAGGGCGTCCGGCGCGTACTGCTGCTCGGCGATGCCCTCCGGCAGGTCGTGCGGGTAGGTGTAGCCCTTCCCGTGCCCGAGCTTCGTCGCGCCCTTGTAGTGACTGTCCCGCAGATGGGACGGCACGGGCCCGGCCAGTCCCTTGCGTACGTCGTCCAGTGCCGCGCCGATGGCGGTGGTCGCCGCGTTGGACTTGGGGGCGAGGGCGAGCGCGATGGTGGCGTGACTGAGGGTGAGGGCGGCCTCGGGGAAGCCGATCATGGCGACGGCCTGGGCGGCGGCGACGGCGACGGGTAGCGCGTTCGGGTCGGCGAGGCCGATGTCCTCGCTGGCGGAGATCATCAGCCGGCGGGCGATGAAACGGGGGTCCTCGCCGGCCTCGATCATGCGGGCCAGGTAGTGCAGGGCGGCGTCCACGTCGGAGCCGCGGATGGACTTGATCAGGGCGCTGGCCACGTCGTAGTGCTGGTCGCCGTCGCGGTCGTACTTCACCGCGGCCCGGTCGACCGTCTCCTCCAGCGTGGCCAGCGCTATCTCCGCCTCGCCCTTGTCGAGTGCGGCCCCGGCGGCTGCCTCCAGTGCGGTCAGGGCGCGGCGGGCGTCGCCGCCGGCGATGCGCAGGAGGTGGTTCTCGGTGTCCTCGGGCAGGGTGAGGGCGCTCTTCAGGCCCCGCTCGTCGGTGAGGGCGCGCCTCAGCAGGTCCCGGATGTCGTGGTCGGTGAGCGGTTCGAGGGTGAGCAGCAGGGACCGGGAGAGCAGCGGGGAGATGACCGAGAAGTAGGGGTTCTCGGTGGTCGCGGCGATCAGCGTGACCCAGCGGTTCTCCACGGCCGGGAGCAGGGAGTCCTGCTGGGCCTTGCTGAAGCGGTGGATCTCGTCCAGGAAGAGGACGGTCTCCTGGCCGTACCCGCCGGAGGCGCGGCGGGCGCCGTCGATGACCGCGCGGACCTCCTTGACGCCCGCGGTGATCGCCGACAGTTCGACGAAGCGCTTGTTGGTGGCCTTGGAGACGACGTAGGCGAGGGTGGTCTTACCGGTGCCGGGCGGCCCCCACAGGATCACCGAGGAGGGGCCCGCGGGGCCCGACGCTCCTTCGCCGACCAGTCTGCGCAGGGGGGAGCCCGGCTTCAGCAGATGCTGCTGGCCCACGACCTCGTCGAGGGTGCGCGGGCGCATCCGGACCGCCAGGGGGCTGCCGGTCGGGTCCTTCTCCTGGCGTTCTTCTGCTGCGGCGGTGAACAGGTCGGGCTCCACGCTGTAACCCTAAAGCACCGCACCGACAGCCCGGGGCGGGCGGTCAGCTGGTCCAGAAGTCCCACCAGCGGGTCAGGATCAGCATGCCGATGATGCCGATGTGCAGGACCGGCAGGACCCAGGTGAACTCGCCGAAGAAGCTCTTGAGCCAGCCCGGGGCGGGCAGGAAGCCCTGGCGGATGTTGAACGACGTCACGTACCAGAACATGATGATCGTGGCGACCCAGGCCAGGCAGCACCACAGGCACAGCGCGTTGATCCGGTAGAGCGACTGGAACATCAGCCAGGCGCAGAAGACCACGCCGAAGAGCGTGCCCGCGTTGAAGGTGAGCCAGTACCAGCGCGGGAAGCGTGCCCGGGCCAGCAGGCTCATGCCGACGCAGACGACGATGCCGTATGTGACGAGACCGAGCATCGGGTTGGGGAAACCGAACACGGAGGCCTGGTCGCTCTCCATGACGCTGCCGCACGAGACGACCGGGTTGAGGCTGCAGCCGGGGACGAACGTCTCGCCCTTGACCTTGGCCTCGAGCAGCTTGAACTTGTCGAGCGTGATCACCCAGGCGGCGAGCACACCGGCCGCTCCGGTGATCACCAGCAGAAGGGCGAGCGCCCGGCTCGCACCTTCCGTGCGCGGTGCGGAGGTGCGCTCCGGCGGGGTCGCGGGTTCGGGCTGCATGTCGACGTCCCTGACTGTCGTCTTGCTCATCACGCCGATTCCGTCACTGGGGAGTGGGGACTGCTTCGGGCAGGGGCCATTGTGCCGTACGAGGCTGTGGGTCCGCCGTTGAGCGGGCATAAGGACATACCGCCCGTCAGGGTGGTCCGGCACTCCGCGCACTTGACGACCCGGGCGCCGGGCACCCCTGGGAGTACCCGGCGCCGGGACGAACCGGGTCAGCCGAGGCGTGACTCCAGCTCCGCCACGATCTCGTTGACGCCGACGGCCGTCTGCTCGCCGGACTCCATGTCCTTGAGCTGGACGACGCCCTCGGCGAGGTCGCGTTCGCCGGCCACGATGGTGTAGCGGGCGCCGCTGCGGTTGGCGTCCCTCATGGCGCCCTTGAGGCCCTTGCCGCCGTAGCTGAAGTCGGCGGCCACGCCGTTCTTGCGCAGCTCGGTGACCTTCGCGAACAGCACGCGGCGGGCCTCGTCGCCGAGCGGTACGGCGAACACGCTGGTGGTGGCCGGGAGTTCGAGCTCGACTCCCTCCGCCTCCAGGGCGAGCACGGTGCGGTCGACACCGAGGGCCCAGCCGACGGACGGCAACGCGGGACCGCCGATCATCTCGGACAGGCCGTCGTAGCGGCCGCCGCCGCCCACCGCGGACTGCGAGCCGAGGCCGTCGTGGACGAACTCGAAGGTGGTGCGCGTGTAGTAGTCCAGGCCGCGCACCAGCTTGGGGTCGTCCTCGAAGGCCACGCCCGCCGCCGTGATCAGCTCGCGGACCTCCTCGTGGTAGGCCTTGCAGGCGTCGCAGAGGTAGTCGCGCAGCAGGGGGGCGCCGGTCAGCTGCTTCTGCACCGACTCGCGCTTGTCGTCCAGCACGCGCAGCGGGTTGATCTCCGCGCGGCGCAGGGTGTCCTCGTCGAGGTCCAGGCCGCGCAGGAAGTCCTGCAGCGCGGCCCGGTAGACCGGGCGGCACTCCTTGTCGCCCAGGCTGTTGAGCAGGACGCGGAAGTTCTGCAGGCCCAGCGAGCGGTACGCCTGGTCCGCGAGGATGATCAGCTCGGCGTCGAGCGCCGGGTCCTCGGCGCCGATCGCCTCGGCGCCGACCTGGGAGAAGTGGCGGTAACGGCCCTTCTGGGGGCGCTCGTAGCGGTAGTACGAGCCGGAGTACCAGAGCTTGACCGGGAGGTTGCCCGCCTTGTGCAGGTTGGCCTCCAGGGCGGCGCGCAGCACGGAGGCGGTGCCCTCGGGGCGCAGGGCGAGCCGGTCGCCGCCCTTGGTCTCGAAGGCGTACATCTCCTTGGTGACGATGTCGGTGGACTCGCCGACACCGCGGGCGAACAGTTCGACGTTCTCGAAGCCGGGCGTCTCGATGTAGCCGTAGCCGGAGCCGCGCAGGGGGGCGGCGATGGCCTCGCGGACGGCGAGGTACTTGGCGCTGTCCGGCGGGATGAGGTCGTACGTGCCCCTGGGGGCCTTGAAAGTGCTCACGGAAGGTCTCGTCACATTCCTCGTCGGGGAGCCTCGGATGCTCCCTGGCCGGCGGCCACCTGCCGCAGATACGGGTTGGTGGCGCGCTCCTGGCCGATGGTCGTCTGGGGGCCGTGGCCGGACAGCACCACGGTCGAGTCGTCGAGCGGCAGGCACACGCGGGCCAGCGAGTCGAGCATCTCGGCCATGTCACCGCCGGGCAGGTCGGTGCGTCCGATGGAGCCGGCGAACAGCAGGTCGCCCGAGAACATGATCGGCGGGATGTCCGCCGCCTCGGGCAGGCCGAAGGTCACCGACCCCTTGGTATGGCCCGGTGCGTGCGCGACGGAGAACTCCAGGCCGGCCAGGTTCAGCCGCGTGCCGTCGGTGAGCTGCCTGACGTCGTCCGGTTCCCCCACGGTCAGTTCGCCCATGAGCGGCATGCCGATGGCGCGGCCGATGCCCTTCTCGGGGTCGCTCATCATGTACCGGTCCTCGGGGTGGATCCAGGCCGGTACGTCGTGCGCTCCGCACACCGGGACGACCGACGCGACGTGGTCGATGTGGCCGTGGGTGAGGACGACGGCGACGGGCTTGAGGCGGTGCTTGCGGACCGCCTCCGCGACGCCGTCGGCGGCCTGGTGGCCGGGGTCGATGATCACGCACTCCTCACCGGCGGCGGGGGCGACGAGATAACAGTTCGTCCCCCAGGCCCCGGCGGGGAACCCGGCAATGAGCACGATCGTCCTTCGTTTGTGTCGGTACGGGAGGCTTGCGACGGGGCTGCGCCCGTGGTCAGAGCCTACCGGCGCTGCCGATTCCTCAGCGAACCCATATACGGTACGGGGCACACGCAGGCGGTCGGCTCACCGCACGCACGCACGCGTACCGGCCGGCACACGAGACGCATGAGGAGAGAACCCGGTGGTCAGCCAGGAACAGCGGCGGCGTCAGCTCGCCCGGGAGAAGTTCTTGCGGCAGCAGCAGCGGCGCACCGAAGCGCGTCGCAAGTCGCGGATCCGCAACGCGGTGATCGCGTCGGTGCTCGGCGTGGTCCTCGTGGGCAGCGGCGCCCTGTACGCGACCGGGGCGCTGGAGCAGGACGACGACAAGGCCAACGCGAACGCCGAGGTCTCGCCGAGCGCCGCGCCGAGCAAGGCGCCGGACCCCTGCGACAAGCCCGCGGAGGGCAAGGTCGAGTCGCAGACGTGGAAGAAGGAGCCAGCGATGTCCATCGACAAGTCGGCGAAGTACACGATGAAGCTCGACACGACCTGTGGCGAGATAGACGTGGCGCTGAACGCGTCGGGGGCGCCGCACACCGTCAACTCCTTCGAGTTCCTCGCGAAGAAGGGCTACTTCGACCACAGCAAGTGCCACCGGCTCACCACGAACGGCATCTACGTGCTGCAGTGCGGTGACCCGACGGGCACCGGCACCGGTGGTCCCGGGTACACGATCCCGGACGAGAACCTGAAGGACAAAAGCCTCAAGGACAACATCTACCCGGCGGGCACGGTCGCGATGGCCAACACCGGGCAGAAGGACAGTGGCGGCAGCCAGTTCTTCCTGGTCTACCAGGACAGTCAGCTTCCGCCCAACTACACACCGTTCGGCACCGTGTCGGACGCCGGCATGAAGGTGCTGAAGAAGATCGCCGGCGCCGGGGAGAGCACCGGAGCCGGTGACGGGGCGCCCAACGCGACGGTCGTGATCGACAAGGCGACCGTCACCACATCCTGACCCCCAACTGCGAAATTTCGGTCGCGCGGGATGCGGACAGGCATCCCGTCGGTCGCCTATGTTGGCCGTGACGAAACTGTGGACGATGCCCGGGGGAGCTCGCAGGCCCCTCGACGGCATCATGTGGAGGAGGCGCTGTGAGCAGCGACCCGTGGGGCCGCGTCGACGAGACGGGGACCGTGTACGTGCGTACGGCCGACGGCGAGAAGGTCGTCGGTTCCTGGCAGGCAGGCTCCCCCGAGGAGGCGCTGGCCTACTTCGAGCGCAAGTACGAGGGCCTGGTTGTCGAGATCGGCCTCCTCGAGAAGCGAGTGAAGACCACCGACCTGTCGTCCAAGGACGCCCAGACCGCGATCGGTCATCTGCGCGAGCAGGTGGACGCCCATCACGCGGTCGGTGATCTGGATGCCCTCAGGGCTCGGCTGGACAAGCTCGTGGAACTGGTGGAGGCGCGGCGCGAGGAGCGCAAGGCGCAGCGGGCCCGCCAGTCCGACGAGGCGCGCCAGGCCAAGGAGGCGCTGGTCGCCGAGGCCGAGGAGCTGGCGCAGTCCGATCAGTGGCGTGCGGCCGGTGAGCGGCTGCGGTCCCTGGTGGACACCTGGAAGGGGCTGCCTCGGCTGGACCGGAAGTCCGACGACGAGCTGTGGCACCGGTTCTCGCATGCGCGGTCGGCGTTCTCCAAGCGGCGCAAGCAGCACTTCGCGCAGCTGGACGCACAGCGCGAGGAGGCCCGCAGGACCAAGGAACGGCTGGTCGCCGAGGCCGAGTCGCTGTCCGACTCGACGGACTGGGGCCCGACGGCCGCCCGGTACCGCGAGCTGATGACGGAGTGGAAGGCCGCGGGCCGCGCCCAGCGCGAGCACGAGGAGGACCTGTGGAACCGCTTCCGCGGCGCCCAGGACATCTTCTTCGCCGCCCGCAGCTCGGTCTTCGCCGAGCGTGACGCGGAACAGGCGGAGAACCTGAAGCTGAAGGAGGAGCTGGCCGGGGAGGCCGAGAAGCTTCTGCCGATCACGGATCTGAAGGCCTCTCGGGCCGCCTTCCGCGCGATCAACGAGCGCTGGGAGGCCATCGGCCATGTGCCGAGGGACGCCCGCCCGAAGGTCGAGGGCCGGATGCACGCCGTGGAGCGGGCCCTGCAGGAGGCCGAGGAGGCCGAGTGGCGCCGGACGAACCCGGAGGCGCGCGCGCGTGCCGAGGGTCTCACCGGCCAGCTCCAGGCCGCCGTGGACAAGCTGAAGGGCCAGATCGAGCAGGCGCGGGCGCAGGGCAACACCGCCAAGGCGGACAAGCTCGAGCGTGAGCTGGAGGGCCGCCAGGCGCTGCTGGACCAGGCTCTGAAGGGTCTGCAGGAGTTCGGCGGCTGAGACCGCCCGCACGGCCCGGGAGGGGGCCGGCGCACTGCGGGTGCGCCGGCCCTCTCCGTGTGTCTACGTGCGGTTGCGCGCCGAGGTCACCCGGTAGACGTCGTAGACGCCCTCCACGCCGCGTACGGCCTTCAGGACGTGGCCGAGGTGCTTCGGGTCGCCCATCTCGAAGGTGAAGCGGGAGGTGGCCACGCGGTCGCGTGAGGTCTGGACGGCCGCGGAGAGGATGTTGACGTGCTGGTCGGACAGCACACGCGTGACGTCCGAGAGCAGCCGGGAGCGGTCGAGGGCCTCGACCTGGATGGCGACCAGGAAGACCGACGACTGGGTGGGCGCCCACTCGACCTCGAGGATGCGCTCGGGCTCACGGGAGAGCGAGTCGACGTTGACGCAGTCGCTGCGGTGCACCGAGACGCCGCTGCCGCGGGTCACGAAGCCGATGATCGGGTCGCCGGGGACCGGGGTGCAGCATCGGGCCAGTTTGACCCACACGTCCTCGACGCCCTTGACGATGACGCCGGGGTCGGCGCTGGATCGGCGCTTGCGGCGGCGGGCCGGCGGGACGCTCTCGTCGATCTCCTCGGTGGCCGCCTCCTCGCCGCCGAGGGCCTGGACGAGCTTCTGCACGATGTTCTGCGCCGAGACGTGGCCCTCGCCGATCGCGGCGTACAGCGCGGAGATGTCCGAGTAGCGCATCTCGTGCGCCAGCGTGACGAGGGAGTCGCCGGTGAGGATGCGCTGGATCGGCAGGTTCTGTTTGCGCATCGCGCGGACGATGGAGTCCTTGCCCTGCTCGATGGCCTCGTCGCGGCGCTCCTTGGAGAACCAGGCGCGGATCTTGTTGCGGGCGCGCGGCGACTTCACGAAGCCGAGCCAGTCGCGGGAGGGGCCCGCGCCGGCCGCCTTGGAGGTGAAGACCTCCACCAGGTCGCCGTTGTCGAGGGTGGATTCGAGCGGTACGAGGCGGCCGTTGACCCGCGCGCCTATCGTGCGGTGGCCGACCTCGGTGTGCACCGCGTACGCGAAGTCCACAGGGGTGGCGCCGGCGGGCAGCGCTATGACGTCGCCCTTGGGGGTGAAGACGAAGACCTCGTTGCGGGACAGGTCGAAGCGCAGGGACTCCAGGAACTCGCCCGGGTCCTCGGTCTCCTTCTGCCAGTCCAGGAGCTGCCGCAGCCACGCCATGTCGTTGATGGCGTCCTTGTCCTTGCCGGAGCCCTTGGGCACGTCGGTGCGGACCTTGGAGGCGCCGGCGACGGCCTCCTGCTTGTACTTCCAGTGCGCGGCGATGCCGTACTCGGCGCGGCGGTGCATGTCGAAGGTGCGGATCTGCAGCTCGACGGGCTTGCCGCCGGGGCCGATGACCGTCGTGTGCAGCGACTGGTACATGTTGAACTTGGGCATCGCGATGTAGTCCTTGAACCGGCCGGGGACCGGGTTCCATCGCGCGTGCACCGTGCCGAGGGCCGCGTAGCAGTCGCGGACGGTGTCCACGAGGACGCGGATGCCCACCAGGTCGTAGATCTCCGCGAAGTCACGGCCGCGGACGATCATCTTCTGGTAGACGCTGTAGTAGTGCTTGGGGCGGCCGGTGACGGTGGCCTTGATCCGGGCGGCGCGCAGGTCCTGCTGCACCTCGTCGGTGACGATGGCCAGGTACTCGTCGCGCTTGGGGGCGCGCTCGGCGACCAGGCGGACGATCTCGTCGTACATCTTGGGGTAGAGGATCGCGAAGGCGAGGTCCTCCAGCTCCCACTTGATGGTGTTCATGCCCAGGCGGTGGGCGAGCGGCGCGTAGATCTCCAGGGTCTCGCGCGCCTTCTTCTCCTGCTTCTCGCGCTTGAGGTAGCGCATGGTGCGCATGTTGTGCAGGCGGTCGGCGAGCTTGATGACCAGAACGCGGGGGTCCTTCGCCATGGCGACGACCATCTTGCGCACGGTCTCGGCCTGCGCGGCCTCGCCGAACTTGACCTTGTCCAGCTTGGTCACGCCGTCGACGAGCAGGGTGACCACGTCGCCGAAGTCGCGGCGCAGGTCCTCCAGGCCGTACTCGGTGTCCTCGACGGTGTCGTGCAGCAGGCCCGCCATCAGCGTGGCCGGGTCCATGCCCAGCTCGGCGAGGATCGTGGTGACGGCGAGCGGATGCGTGATGTAGGGGTCGCCGCTCTTGCGCTTCTGGCCGCGGTGCCAGCGTTCGGCGACCTGATAGGCGCGCTCGATCTGGCGCAGCGTGGCGTTCTCGATCTTGGGGTCGTTGCTGCGGACGATCCGCAGCAGCGGCTCCAGCACGGGGTTGTACGGGTTGGCGCGCTGCACGCCGAGCCGGGCGAGCCGGGCGCGGACGCGGTTGGAGGAGCCGGAGCGGGCCGGCTGGCCGGTGTTGGGCCGGGTCGTCAGGGGGGCGGAGCGCTCGGGCGGGGCCGGCTTGGGGCGGGGCTGCTCGGGCTTGTCCACGGGAGCGGACTGGGCGTGCTGGACCGGCCCTCGCGTGTCGTTCTTCGTCGCGTGGGGCGCGCTGGGCGCGGGCTTCGCCGCGGCCGCCGAGGCGGACTCGGGCTTGGCGGCGGTCAGGTGCTGGGCCTCGTCTGGCAAGAGGACTCCTCGTGCGCGATCCGGGTCCCCCGGTCAGGCTCCGGAGACCCCATGGTAGCGATCCCCTGTCCGCGGATCGCCTTCGGAGCAGTGTGAGGACCGTCTACCCCGGAAACGCACGAGGCGGACGCCGGATTCCTCCGGGTCCGCCTGTGCGGTGCGGTAAGGGACGATTCGCCTGTTCCGGGGCCGGGTCAGACGGTGAGCAGCGCCTCCAGCGGGGCACCCGCCAGGGCCGGCTCCACCCGGGTGCGGCCGCCGAGGAAGCCGAGCTCCATCAGCACGGCGAGGCCCGCGACGTCGGCACCCGCCCTGCGGATGAGCTGGATGGACGCCTCGGCGGTGCCGCCGGTGGCGAGGACGTCGTCGACCACCAGGATCCGGTCGCCGGCGCTCAGGTCCTCGGCGTGCACCTCGATCTCGGCGGAGCCGTACTCCAGGTCGTACGCCTGGCTGAGGGTCGCTCCGGGGAGCTTGCCCGCCTTGCGTACGGGGATGAAGCCGAGGCCGGCCCGGACCGCGACCGGGGCGCCGAGGATGAAGCCCCGGGCCTCCAGACCGACGACCTTGGTGGCGCCGGTGCTCCGGGCGATGTCGACGAGGGCGTCACTGAGCGCGGAGAACGCCGCGGGGTCGGCCAGGAGCGGGGTGATGTCCTTGAACATCACCCCCGGCTCCGGGTAGTCCGCCACGTCGCGGATCCGGCTGAGCAGCAGGGCGGAGACGTCGGTGATACCGGTCATCGGCGCTTCCCCGAGGGACGGCCCCGGCCGCGGGCGCGGGAGGCGGGCTGGCTGCGCGGACCGACGACCGCGGGCGCGGTGTCCTCCGGCTCGTCCTGGTCCCCGCCGACGGTGACCGGGGCCGGCTGGGCCTCGCCCGCGTCACCCTGGGCGCGCTTGGCCATGACGCGCTTGCGCAGGCTCTTCATCCCCGGCTCGAGCTCCTTGAGGTCGGCGACGAGCGGGGTGGCGATGAAGATCGAGGAGTACGCGCCGGCCGCGAGGCCGACGAACAGCGACAGCGAGATGTCGTTCAGCATGCCGGCGCCGAGGACACCGCCGCCGATGAACAGCAGGCCCGCGACCGGCAGCAGCGCGACCACCGTGGTGTTGATGGAGCGGACCAGGGTGCTGTTGATGGAGCGGTTGGCGATCTCGCTGTAGGTCCAGCGGGTCTGTTTGGTGATGTCCTTGGTCTGTTCCTTGAGGCTGTCGAAGACGACGACCGTGTCGTACAGCGAGTAGCCGAGAATGGTGAGCAGACCGATCACCGTGCCCGGCGTGACCTCGAAGCCGACGAGGGCGTAGATGCCGACGGTGATGGTGATGTCGTGGATCAGGGCGACGAACGCGGCGAGCGCCATGCGCCACTCGAACGCGATCGCCAGGTAGATCACGACCAGGAACATGAAGATGCCGAGGCCCTGCCAGGCCTTGTTGGCGATCTGCTCGCCCCAGCTGGGGCCGACCAGCTCGGCGTTGATCCGCTCGCCGTCGACCTTGAGGTCCTGCGCGAGCTGGTCCTTGATGCCGTCCGAGGTCTTGGTGTCGATGCCGGCGACCTGGATGCGCAGGCTGCCGTCACCGAGCTTCTGGACGATGGCGTCGTGACCGGAGGCGTCCTCCGCGTACTCCTCGGCCGTCGCGACCGAGACGCTCATGTTCTTCGGGGTGGTGAAGACCGCTCCGCCCTGGAACTCGATGCCCATGTGCAGGCCGCGCACCGCCAGGCCGAGGATGGCCGTGATGGTGATCAGGATGGAGATGCCGTACCAGATCTTGCGGTTCTTGACGAAGTCGTAGCCGATTTCACCGTGGTGCAACCGGGCGCCGAGGGTGCCGAGTTTCGACATCTCTCACGCCTCCTTCGTCTGGACGGGGGCGGAGGGACGGCGGGTGCGGCGCAGCGGTGGTTTCGCGCCCAGTGCCTTCGGGTCGAGACCGGACCACTTGTGGCCGGAGGAGAAGAACGTGCGGCGGGCCATCAGGGTGAGCAGCGGCTTGGTGAAGAGGAACACCACCACGACGTCGAGCACGGTGGTCAGACCCAGCGTGAACGCGAAGCCCTGGACCTTGCCGACGGTGACCACGAAGAGCACGGCCGCGGCGAGGAACGACACGAAGTCGGAGACCAGGATGGTGCGCCGGGCGCGCGGCCAGGCACGCTCCACGGCGGGACGCAGCGTGCGGCCCTCGCGGATCTCGTCCCGGACCCGTTCGAAGAACACGATGAACGAGTCCGCCGTGATGCCGATCGCGACGATGGCACCGCACACGGCAGGCAGGTTCAGCGCGAATCCGATGGTCGGGCCGAGCAGCGACATGATCACGTAGGTGAGGGCCGCGGAGACCAGCAGGGAGGCGATGGCGATGAAGGACAGGCCGCGGTAGTACACCAGCAGGTAGAGGACGACCAGGGCGAGGCCGATGGCACCGGCGATCAGACCGGCCTTGAGCTGCTCGCCGCCGAGTGCGGCGGTCACGGTGGTGACGCTGTCCTCGCGGAAGGTCAGCGGCAGGGCGCCGTAGGACAGCATGTTGGCCAGTTCCTGCGCCGACTGCTGGTTGAAGTTGCCGGAGATCTCGGCGTTGCCGCCGGTCAGGGCCTGGCTGACGTAGGGGTCGGAGACGACCTCGTTGTCCAGCACGATGGCGAACTGGTTCTGCGGGGACTGCTTCGTGGCGAGTTCGCCGGTGATGTCGGCGAACTTCTTCGCGCCCCCGTCGGTGAACTTCATCGTGACGACCCAGCCGGCACCGGTCTGGGTGTTGAGGACGGCGTCGGCCTCGTCGACGTCCGTGCCGTCGACCGCGGCGGGACCGAGGACGTACTTCTGCCACTGGCCCTGGGAGTTCTGGCCGCACGCGACGGTCGACTCGTCGGCCTTGGCACCGTCACCGGCCTTGGCGCGGACGCTCTCCTTCGTGCAGTCGAGCGCGGCGTACTGGGCCTGGAGCTTGCTGTCGGCGTCGCCGGAGGCACCGCCGGTGGCGGACGGGGAGGGGGCGGCCTTCTCGTCGGCCTTGCCGCTCGGGGAGGCGGCCGGGGTCTCGTCGGCCTTGAGGGCGTCGCTGACCGCGCGGCCCTGGGTGGTGGCGCTCGCCGACGGGCTGCCGGTGGCGGACGGGGAGGAACCGTCGGTCGCCTTGTCCGTCGCCTTGTCGGTCGCCTTGTCCTTGCCGGAGTCCTTCTCGGAGCCGTCGCCGGTCGCGCTGGGCGTCGGAGCGGCTCCGCCGCCGGCCAGCTCGGTGGCGACGACGGGGCGGAAGTAGAGCTTGGCGGTGGTGCCGACCTGTTCCCGGGCCTGCTTGGAGTTCGTGCCCTTGGGAATGTTGACGATGATGTTGCGGGTGCCCTGCGTCTGGACCTCCGCCTCGGAGACGCCGAGACCGTTGACACGCCGCTCCATGATGGAGACCGCGGTCTTCATGTTGGTCTCGTTGATCGCGGACTCCTGGCCGGCCTCCGGCACCGCTGCCAGCGTGATGCTCGTGCCGCCGGCCAGGTCGATGCCGAGACGCGGGGTGGTGTGCCCCGAGGCGAACATGCCTCCGGTGAGCGCCACGATGGCGATCAGGATCAGAGCGAGCGAGCGCCACGGCTTACTTGTGGCGCTCGCGTTCCGTCCCTTTTTGAGTGCTGCCACCTTCTCGTACTCCCTCTCGGGCCGCCTCGCGCCGGATCGGGGCGCGGGCGGCCATGACATGGTGTCGGGATTCCGTGCGAGCTGGGCATGTCCCGGGGCGCGCGGGACCTGCCCGCGCGCCCCGGGAGATGACTACTTCGCTTCGGAGTCGCCTTCGGACTTCTTCGGCTGTGCGTCCGCCGTGGCCTGGTCGGCGGTGTCGGCGTCGGCCGGCTCGTCGGCCGCGTCCTTCTTGCCGAGGTCGACAGGCGTGTCGTCGGATGCGGCGGCAGCGTCGGAGGAGTCGTCGGTCTCGGTGAGGGAGGAGGCGTCGTCGGGGACGACGTCGGCGTCGGACTTCAGGTCGTGCTCGATGCCGTGGACGATGCGGTTGTACTCGTCGTCCGTGAGGACGGCACCGATCGAGTTCTTGGCGAACAGCAGTTCCACACCCGGGCCGGCGTCGAGGAGGACGGTGTCCTCGTTGACCTCCTTGACCGTGGCGTACATGCCCCCGATGGTGCGGACGCCGGAACCGGGCTGCATCTGGTTCCGCATCTCGATGGCCTGCTGCTGCTTCTTCTTGGCCGACCGGGTCATCAGGAACATGGCCCCGATGAGCACAATGAACGGGAGGAGGGTCAGGAGACTCACGGGTCGGAACTTCCTTCACACGACCGCGATGGTGAACGGCCTGATGGTTGGGGGTATGTGGTGCCGCCGACAAGGGCGGCATCGGCGGAGTCTAAGCGAGTCCGCACCAAGGGAACAACGCTCAGCATGGCACCCGGGTTCCTGCCTGGGCCAGCGTGCTCGCCGTCACGCCCCGAACAGGTCCCCTTGTCCGTTTCCGGCAGCCCCTGAGCGGGGCGGTACGAGGCCGAGGTGGGCCCACGCCGCCGGGGTGGCGACCCGTCCGCGGGGGGTGCGGGCGAGCAGTCCCTCCCGTACGAGGAAGGGCTCCGCCACCTCCTCCACGGTCTCACGCTCCTCCCCCACCGCGACAGCGAGCGTGGACAGGCCGACCGGTCCGCCGCCGAACAGCTTGAGCAGGGCCTCCAGCACGGCCCGGTCCAGCCGGTCCAGGCCCCGGGCGTCGACCTCGTAGACCGCGAGGGCCGCCGCGGCGATGTCCTTGGTGATCAGACCGTCGGCCTTGACCTGCGCATAGTCCCGGACGCGGCGCAGGAGGCGGTTGGCGATGCGGGGCGTGCCGCGGGAGCGGCCGGCGATCTCCGCGGCGCCGTCCGGATCGATCTCCACGTCGAGCAGGCTCGCCGAGCGGTGGACGACCCGCTCCAGTTCGGCCGGCTCGTAGAACTCCATGTGCGCGGTGAAGCCGAAGCGGTCGCGCAGCGGGGGCGGCAGCAGGCCGGCCCGCGTGGTGGCGCCGACGAGGGTGAAGGGAGGCAGTTCCAACGGGATGGCGGTGGCGCCGGGGCCTTTGCCGACGATGACGTCGACGCGGAAGTCCTCCATCGCCATGTAGAGCATCTCCTCGGCGGGCCGGGACATGCGGTGGATCTCGTCGAGGAAGAGGACCTCGCCCTCCTGGAGGGAGGAGAGGATGGCCGCGAGATCGCCGGCGTGCTGGATGGCGGGGCCCGAGGTGATGCGGATGGGGGCTTCCATCTCGGCCGCGATGATCATCGAGAGGGTGGTCTTGCCGAGGCCGGGTGCGCCGGAGAGCAGCACGTGGTCGGCGGTGGCGCCGCGTGCGCGTGCGGCGCGCAGCACCAGGTCGAGCTGTTCGCGGACCTTCTCCTGGCCGATGAACTCACCGAGGTCCTTGGGACGCAGGGCGGCCTCGACGGCCTGGTCCTCACGGTCGGCGACAGATCCCACCAGCCGCTCCCCTTCGGGACCGGCGAGCGGCTCGCCGGCGGCGGTGTCGGTCGTGTCGTCCCAGTTCATGTGCGTGTGCCTCAGCTCTCCGTACGGGTGATCGGGCGCGGGCTATCGGGCGCGGTTCAGCGTCTGGAGGGCGGCCTTGAGCAGGTGGCCCACCTGCGGGGTGCCCCCGGCGGCCTCGGCCTGGGGAGCCACGGCGGAGACGGCCTCGTCGGCCTCGCGGGTGGCGTATCCGAGGCCGATGAGGGCCGCGTGCAGCTGGTCGCGCCAGCCGGCGGTGACCGGTGCGCCGACGGCGGGGGCGCCGACCGGCTCGCCGAGCCGGTCCTTCAGCTCCAGCAGCAGCTTCTGGGCGCCCTTCTTGCCGATGCCGGGGACGGCGGTCAGCGCCTTCTCGTCGCCCGTGGCAACGGCTCTGCGCAGCGCGTCGGGGGTGTGCACGGCGAGCATCGCCTGGGCCAGCCGGGGGCCGACGCCGCTGGCGGTCTGGAGCAGTTCGAAGACCTGGCGCTCGTCGTCGTCGGCGAAGCCGTACAGCGTCAGGGAGTCCTCGCGGACGACGAGGGAGGTGGCGAGTTTCGCGGGCTTGCCCACGCGGAGCGCGGACAGCGTGTTCGGCGTGCACTGGACGGCCATGCCGACACCGCCGACCTCGACCACCGCGGCGTCGGGAGCGAGGGCGGCGACGGTGCCGCTGACGAAGGCGATCATGCCGTACGGCCTTTCGATGCGTGCGGGGAGTGGGATGCCCGGGGGGCTTGGGAGGCGTGCCGGGCGACGGCCTGCTGGAGCCGGTTCTGCGCGGGGGCGCGCCAGATGTGGCAGATGGCGAGGGCGAGGGCGTCGGCGGCGTCGGCGGGCTTCGGCGGCGCGTCGAGCCGCAGCAGCCGGGTGACCATGGCGCCGACCTGCGCCTTGTCCGCGCGGCCCGAGCCGGTGACGGCGGCCTTGACCTCGCTGGGCGTGTGCAGGGCGACGGGGATGCCCCGGCGGGTGGCGCACAGGATCGCCACCGCGCTGGCCTGGGCGGTGCCCATCACCGTGCGCACGTTGTGCTGGCTGAAGACGCGCTCCACGGCGACGCACTCGGGCCGGTGCTCGTCCAGCCACTGCTCGAGGCCCTGCTCGACGGCGACGAGGCGGTGGCCGAGGTCGGCGTCCGCCGGTGTGCGGACGACTCCCACGCCGAGCATGGTCAGCGGCCGCCCGGCCACGCCCTCCACGACGCCGACGCCGCAGCGGGTCAGCCCCGGGTCCACCCCCAGCACGCGCACGCGCCCGCCCCTTCCCTCGATCACCTGTTTGTGCAGGCTATCGGGTGCCGCTGACAAAGCGACGGGCCGACGGAGTGTGTCCCGCCGGCCCGTTCGAGCAGTGGACGCGTTACGCGTCGACCTTCTCCATGATCTCGTCGCTCACGTCGAAGTTGGCGAAGACGTTCTGCACGTCGTCGCTGTCCTCCAGGGCGTCGATGAGCTTGAAGATCTTCTTGGCGCCCTCCTCGTCCAGCTCGACCTGCATGGTCGGGACGAAGTTGGCCTCCGCGGAGTCGTAGTCGATGCCGGCGTCCTGCAGGGCGGTGCGGACGGCGACCAGGTCGGTGGCCTCGCTGAGCACCTCGAAGTTCTCGCCGAGGTCGTTGACCTCCTCGGCGCCCGCGTCCAGGACGGCAGCGAGGACGTCGTCCTCGGTCAGCTCGCCCTTGGGGACGATGACCACGCCCTTGCGGTTGAACAGGTACGACACCGAGCCCGGGTCGGCCATGGAGCCGCCGTTGCGGGTCATCGCGACGCGCACGTCCGAGGCGGCACGGTTGCGGTTGTCGGTGAGGCACTCGATGAGCACCGCGACACCGTTGGGACCGTAGCCCTCGTACATGATCGTCTCGTAGTCGGCGCCGCCGGCCTCGAGACCGCCGCCGCGCTTGATGGCGGAGTCGATGTTCTTGTTCGGCACCGACTGCTTCTTGGCCTTCTGGACGGCGTCGTAGAGCGTGGGGTTGCCGTCCAGGTCGACGCCGCCCATCCGCGCGGCGACCTCGATGTTCTTGATCAGCTTCGCGAAGAGCTTGCCGCGCTTGGCATCGATCACGGCCTTCTTGTGCTTCGTCGTGGCCCATTTAGAGTGGCCGGACATCTGCCTGTCTCCTTCGCGTAACCCATCTCTGCAACGAACGCAGGAATCCTACAAGGACTCGGCCGTCCGCTTCGCCCGCGTCATCCCGACGAACAGGGCGTGCACGCGGTGGTCGCCGGTGAGTTCCGGGTGGAACGACGTGGCCAGGGCGTTGCCCTGGCGCACCGCGACGATGTGTCCGCCGTGTTCGGCGAGGACCTCGGCGCCGGCACCGACGGACTCCACCCAGGGGGCGCGGATGAAGACGCCCTCCACCGGCTCGCCCGTGATGCCCTTGACGTCGACCGCCGCCTCGAAGGACTCGTTCTGCCGTCCGAAGGCGTTGCGGCGCACGATCATGTCGATGCCACCGACGGTCTCCTGCCCCGAGCGGGGATCGAGGATCTTGTCGGCCAGCATGATCATGCCGGCGCAGGTGCCGTAGACGGGCATGCCGTCCCGCACGCGCGCGCGGAGGGGTTCCATCACTCCGAAGAGGACGGCCAGCTTGGAGATCGTGGTGGACTCGCCGCCCGGGATGACGAGGCCGTCGATCTCGGCGAGTTCCTCGGGACGCCTCACCGGCCTGGCCACGGCGTCGGCCGCGGCCAGGGCGACGAGGTGCTCCCGTACGTCGCCCTGGAGGGCCAGGACGCCTATGACAGGTGCGTCGCTCATCGACGGACTACCAGCCGCGGTTGGCGTAGCGCTCGGCCTCGGGGAGGGTGTCGCAGTTGATGCCGACCATGGCCTCGCCGAGGTTGCGGGACGCGTCCGCGATGATCTTCGGGTCGTCGTAGAAGGTGGTGGCCTTGACGATGGCGGCGGCACGCTTGGCCGGGTCGCCGGACTTGAAGATGCCGGAGCCGACGAAGACGCCCTCGGCGCCGAGCTGGCGCATCAGCGCGGCGTCGGCGGGAGTGGCCACGCCACCGGCGGAGAACAGCACGACGGGGAGCTTGCCCAGCTCGGAGACCTCCTTGACCAGCTCGTACGGGGCACGCAGCTCCTTGGCGGCGGCGTACAGCTCGTTGTTGTCGAAGCCGCGCAGCTTGGCGATCTCGTTCTTGATCTGGCGCAGGTGGCGTACGGCCTCGACGACGTTGCCGGTGCCGGCCTCGCCCTTGGAGCGGATCATGGCGGCGCCCTCGGCGATGCGGCGCAGGGCCTCGCCCAGGTTGGTGGCACCGCAGACGAAGGGGGTGGTGAACGCCCACTTGTCGGAGTGGTTGACCTCGTCGGCCGGGGTGAGGACCTCGGACTCGTCGATGTAGTCGACGCCGAGCGACTGCAGCACCTGGGCCTCGACGAAGTGGCCGATGCGGGACTTGGCCATCACGGGGATGGAGACCGCGTCGATGATGCCCTCGATCATGTCCGGGTCGGACATGCGGGCCACACCGCCGTCCTTGCGGATGTCGGCCGGGACCCGCTCGAGGGCCATGACGGCGACGGCACCGGCGTCCTCGGCGATCTTGGCCTGCTCCGGCGTGACGACGTCCATGATCACGCCGCCCTTGAGCTGCTCGGCCATGCCGCGCTTGACGCGGGCGGTGCCGGTCTCGGGACCCTGGTTTTCGGAGAGCGTGCTGGACACGAATGACCTCGCTGAGGGGGAAGGGGATTCTGCAGCACTGAGGAAACGTGAACGGACCAGGCCACAGCAAGGGCCAATGGGAAGCCGGTGGATCCTTTTCCGTCGGCGGCGCTCTGCCGTGCGGCCGGATCCGGACGTTACGCGGCCCGCTCGATCAGGGCGGCCGGCGGCTCGTCGTCCATCTCGAAGGCCATCGGGAAGGGCGCGTGTCCGGCCAGCCGGAACCAGCGCACCTTGCGGTGCCGCCGCAGGGCGCGTGCGGCCCGTACGGCGTCGTTGTGGAAACGGCGGGCCATCGGCACCCTGCGGACCGCCTCGGCGAGTTCCAGGGCCGCGTCCTCGCCCCCGGGCGCGTCCTTGACCGCGTCCACCTGCTGTGCGTCGGCGAAGACCGCGCGCAGCGCCTGGGTCAGCTCGCTCTCGGCGACTTCGCGCTGTTCCTCCACCGCCTGCCGCGCCGCGTGCGCGGCCTCGTAGAGCACGATCGAGGCGGCGGGGTCGAGCACGCCCGAGGTGGCCAGTTCCTGCGCCACGGAGGCGCGGCGCAGCAGTTGCGCGTCGAGCGCCGCGCGGGCGGCGTCGATCCGGGCGTGCAGCCGGTCCAGCCGTCCCGCCGTCCAGCTCAGGTAGAGGCCGATGGCGACGAGGGCGACGAGGATCCAGATGAGGGTTGGGGTCACGGGCGGAAAGGCTAGTACTGCCGGGTCTCGCCGGGGGCCGCGCCCCCGGCCCCCGTCTCCGCACCCCTCGTCACTGGTCCCGCGCCAGCCCCAGCCGTGCCCGCAGCCCCGTCGCCCGGTCGTCCGCCGCCACCGCCGCGGCGCCCGCCGTGACCGTCTCGTAGACGGACAGGATGTCCGCGCCGACGGTCGACCAGTCGAAGCGGCGGACGTGGGCGCTGCCGCGCTCACGCAGCTCCGCGCGGCGTCCGGGGTCGTCCAGGAGCCGTACGGCGGCGTCGGCGAGGGCGTCCGCGTCCTCGTTGGCGAACAGTTCGCCGGCCGCGCCCCGGTCGAGGACCTGGGCGAACGCGTCCAGGTCGGAGGCGAGCACCGGCGCGCCCGCGGACATCGCCTCGACCAGGATGATGCCGAAGCTCTCGCCTCCGGTGTTCGGTGCCACGTACAGGTCGATGCTGCGCAGGAAGCGGGCCTTGTCCTCGTCGCTGACCATGCCGAGGAACTCCACGCGCGGGCGCAGCTCGCGCGGCAGCGACTCGACGGCCTCCTTCTCGTCGCCGCGGCCGGCGACCAGTAGCCGCGCCCCCGGACGGGCGGCGAGGATCTTCGGCAGGGCCTTCATCAGCACCGGCAGGCCCTTGCGGGGCTCGTCGATGCGGCCGATGAAGCCGATGGTGTCCCCCTGCCACTCGGGACGGGGCTCGGCCTTGGCGAAGAAGTCGACGTCGACACCGTTGGGGATGACCACCGCGTCGCCGCCCAGGTGCTCGACGAGGGTGCGGCGGGCGTACTCGCTCACCGCGATCCGCGCGCTGATCTTCTCCAGGGCGGCCTGGAGGATGGCGTACGCGGCGATCATCGCGCGGGAGCGCGGATTGGACGTGTGGAAGGTGGCGACGATCGGCCCCTCGGCCGCCCAGCAGGTCAGCAGGCCGAGCGAGGGTGACGTCGGCTCGTGGATGTGGACGACGTCGAAGGCGCCCTCGTGCAGCCAGCGCCGCACCCGCGCGGCGGACAGGAAGCCGAAGTTGAGCCGGGCCACCGAGCCGTTGTACGGCACCGGCACCGCGCGGCCGGCCGAGACGACGTACGGCGGCAGCGGGGTGTCGTCGTCGGCCGGGGCGAGGACGGACACGTCGTGACCGAGGCGGATGAAGTACTCGGCCAGGTCGCGGATGTGGAACTGGACGCCACCCGGTACGTCCCAGGAGTACGGGCAGACGATGCCGATCCTCACGAGGTCCCCTCCCGGTCCTTCTCCAGGGCCGTCGCGGGGTCCCGCGCGGGGTCGAGGTCCTTCAGCCACAAGCGCTGCAGCATGTGCCAGTCCTCCGGGTGGTCGGCGATCCCCATGGCGAAGGCGTCGGCCAGCGCCTGTGTCATCACCGACGTCTTCTCGGGCCGCGTACCTGACACGGGGACCTCGACCGGCGGGTGGACGCGGCCCCGCATCACCGGCGAGTCGCCGTACCAGAGGGTCACCGGCAGCAGCCGGGCGCCGGTCTGCTGGGCCAGCAGGGCGGGTCCGGCCGGCATCCGGGCGGTCTCGCCGAAGAAGTCGACCTCGACCCCGGAGGAGGACAGGTCGCGGTCGGCGACCAGGCAGACCAGTCCGCCGTCGCGCAGCCGCCGGGCCAGGGTGCCGAAGGCGGAGCCGCCGCTGTGCGGGAGCACCTCCATGCCGAGGCTCTCGCGGTAGGCGACGAACCGGTCGTAGAGCGTCTCCGGCTTCAGGCGCTCGGCGACGGTGGTGAAGGGTATGCCCAGCTTGGTGGTGACCCAGGCGCCGGCGAGGTCCCAGTTGGCGAGGTGCGGCAGCGCCAGGACGACGCCCTTGCCGGCCGCCATGCCGTCGGTCAGGTGGTGGAGGTCCTTGACGTCGAAGGCGTCCGCGATGCGCTCACGGCTCCAGGAAGGCAGCCGGAAGGACTCCATCCAGTAGCGCAGATACGACCGCATGCCCGCGCGGGAGAGCTCGGCCAGCCGCTCCGGCCCCGCGTCCGGCACGACGCGCGCGTAGTTGCTCTCCAGCCGGAGCACACCCTTGCCGCGCTGTTTCCACGCGACGTCGGCGATGGTCCTGCCGAGGCGGACGGCGACCGGCTCGGGGAGTTTCCTGACGGTGCCCCATCCGGCGCCGTACAGGGCGTCGGTGAGCCGTTCCTGGGCACTCACTTCGCGGCCTCGCTCCCCCGCGTCTCCTGCGCCTCGGCGGACTCGGCCGCCTCGGCCGCCTCCGCCTCCGCGGACTCGCGGCGCACCGTGACGACCCGCTGGATCAGCGTGACCAGACTGCCCACGGCGACGACCCACAGGGCGACGGGCAGCAAGTACTGGATGCCGGGCACACCGAAGGCGTGCAGGCCCGCGAGGCCGGCCGCGACCAGCGAGATCACCAGCCGCTCGGCACGCTCGACCAGACCGTTGACCGCGACCGGCAGGCCGATCGACTCGCCGCGCGCCTTGGTGTACGACACCACCTGGCCGCTGGCCAGACAGAAGATCGACACCGCGCAGAGCGCGTTGTTGTCGCCGCCGCCCGCGTACCAGAGGGCGAAGCCGCCGAAGACGGCACCGTCCGCCACCCGGTCCAGGGTGGAGTCCAGGAAGGCCCCCCAGCGGCTGGACCGGCCCAGCTGGCGGGCCATGTTGCCGTCGACCAGGTCGGAGAAGACGAACAGCGTGATCACGACCGTGCCCCAGAAGAACTCGCCCATGGGGTAGAAGACCAGCGCGCCGGCGACCACACCCGCGGTGCCGATGAGCGTGACCGTGTCCGGGCTGACCCCCCGCCGGATGAGAAACGCGGCGAACGGTGTGAGGACACGCGTGAAGAATGCACGCGCGTACTTGTTCAGCATGGCCTTCCCGACGGTCGGTGTGGCCGCATGGCCCCTGCTGGCCACCGGCGGGCCCAATCGTAGCCACGCGGGCGCGCGGGCGAGGGCCGGGCACCCGAGCACACCCCGGGGACCGGGCGGGGGGCACGCTTCGGTACCGCCGTGAACAGGGCGGACGCCGGGATCGCGTCCTTCGTATGGACGCACCGTGACGGGAGTGGAAAGCTCGAATGACCGCGGGCGCCGCCGGAGCCGCACCGCACGCGGGTTCCTCGGGTCCGCGCCCACAGTGACCTCACCGTGCACGGGAGGCAGGATCATGGGCGACAAGGCGCACACACACCCCGGAGCCGCCGGCAGGGCACAGGCGGCCGACCACCCCGCGTCCGTACGGAATGTGGTGCTGGTCGGCCACTCCGGATCGGGCAAGACGACCTTGGTGGAGGCTCTCGCGCTGACCGCGGGGGCCGTGAACCGGGCGGGCCGCGTGGAGGACGGCGGCACCGTCTCCGACTACGACGACATCGAGCACCGGCAGCAGCGTTCGGTGCAGCTCTCCCTGGTGCCCCTCGCATGGGACGGCATCAAGATCAACGTACTGGACACCCCCGGATACGCCGACTTCGTCGGGGAACTCAGGGCCGGTCTGCGAGCGGCGGACGCGGCCCTCTTCGTCGTCTCGGCCTCGGACGGCGTGGACGGGTCGACCCGCATGGTGTGGGACGAGTGCGCGGCGGTCGGCATGCCGCGTGCCATCGTCGTCACGCACCTGGAGGCGGCCCGCGCGGACTTCGAGGAGATGACGCGGGTCTGCGCGGAGGCCTTCGGTGGGGACGACCCCGACGCCGTGCTGCCGTTGTACCTGCCGCTGCGCGGCCCCGAGGGGCCCGACGGGCACGCGCCCGTGCACGGTCTGATCGGGCTGCTGTCCCAGAAGCTGTTCGACTACTCCGGCGGCGAGCGCAAGGAGTCCGAGCCCGGCGAGGAACAGCTGCCCCTCATCGAGGAGGCCCGCGGCCGGCTGATCGAGGGGATCATCGCCGAGAGCGAGGACGAGACCCTCATGGACCGCTATCTCGGCGGTGAGCAGGTCGACGTCGGAACGCTGATCGAGGACCTGGAGCGGGCGGTCGCGCGCGGGGTGTTCTTCCCCGTCCTGGCCGCCGCCCCCGCCGCCGAGGGCGCCCGCCAGGGCCTCGGCACGGTGGAGCTCCTGGAACTCGTCACGCGCGGCTTCCCCACCCCGCTCGAGCACACCACCGTGCGGGTGACCACGGTGGACGGCAAGCCGCGCGAACTGAAGCCGTGCGATCCGGACGCGCCACTGGTCGCCGAGGTCGTGAAGACCTCCTCCGACCCCTACGTCGGCCGCATCTCCCTGGTCCGGGTCTTCTCCGGCACCCTGCGCGCCGACCAGACCGTGCACGTCTCCGGGCACGGGCTCGCCGACCGGGGCCACGAGGACCACGACGTCGACGAGCGGATCGGCGCCCTGTCGACCCCGTTCGGCAAACAGCAGCGGCCGGTGTCGCACGTCATCGCGGGCGACCTCGCGTGTGTGGCGAAACTGAGCCGCGCGGAGACCGGGGACACCCTGTCCGCCAAGGACGACCCGCTGCTCATGGAGCCCTGGGAGATGCCCGATCCGCTGCTGCCGCTCGCCATCCAGGCGCACAGCAAACCGGACGAGGACAAGCTCTCGCAGGGACTGGCCCGGCTGGTGGCCGAGGACCCCACGATGCGGCTGGAACAGAACCAGGACACCCACCAGGTGGTGCTGTGGTGCCTGGGCGAGGCGCACGCGGACGTGGCCCTGGAACGGCTGCGCAGCCGCTACGGCGTCCAGGTGGACGTCGTACCGCACCGGGTGTCGCTCAGGGAGACGTTCGGCGGCAAGGCGGCCGGGCGCGGCCGGCACGTCAAACAGTCCGGCGGGCACGGGCAGTTCGCCATCTGCGAGATCGAGGTGGAGCCGCTGCCGAACGGCTCGGGCATCGAGTTCGTGGACAAGGTGGTGGGTGGCGCGGTGCCGCGGCAGTTCATCCCCTCCGTCGAGAAGGGCGTACGGGCCCAGGCCGTCAAGGGCGTCGCGGCGGGTCACCCGCTCATCGACGTGCGGGTGACCCTGCTGGACGGCAAGGCGCACTCGGTGGACTCCTCCGACGCCGCCTTCCAGACGGCGGGCGCGCTGGCCCTGCGGGAGGCCGCCGCGGACGCGAAGATCCATCTGCTGGAGCCGGTGGCCGAGGTGAGCGTCCTGGTCGGCGACGACTACGTCGGCCCCGTGATGAGCGACCTGTCCGGCCGGCGCGGCCGGGTGCTCGGTACCGAGCAGGCGCCCGGCGGACGCACCGTCATCAGGGCCGAGGTCCCGGAGATCGAGATCGGCCGGTACGCCGTCGACCTGCGCTCCCTGTCGCACGGCACCGCCCGCTTCAGCCGCCGCTACGCGCGGCACGAACCCATGCCGCCGCAGGTTGCGGAACGGGTCAAGGAGGAGGCGCGCAAGGCCTCCTGACGCGCCGGGCGCGCGCCGGGGTCTCCCGGCGGGCGCCCGCGTACGCGCCCTGCCCTGGGGTGACTTCGGAACGCTTCACTCGTACCGGTGGGCCGCTCGGGCGGTCCGACGACGGACGACGCCCGCTGCGGATACGCTGAAGACCTGATCAACAGGTGTGCGCAGCAGGGAAGTCGGGAAGGCCGCAAGACGACAGTCGCGGCGATCGGGGGCGGGAATGACCGTTGAGAGCGGTTACGCGGAGTTCTTCGGTCCGCAGGTGCCGCGCACGGGCGACGAGGGGCAGACGCCGACCTTCGCCCTGGCCTCGGCGGCGTACCGGGACAACGAGGCCGAGGAGATACTCAAGGCCAACAACGAGTGGCACAAGTCGGAGGTCGGCAAGCCGCGGATCAAGCTGTTCCGGCCCAACCTGGGCGAGGCGTTCTCCAGGGCGATCATCGACCGGATGCTGGGAGCGGGACGCGCACCGCTCATCCAGTCGTTCGGCACCCAGCCGCAGGTGGTGGTGGAGCACTCGCTGGCGGCGCACCGCATCCGCCGCGAGCGGGACAACTGGCTGAGCGCCGTCATGGTCCTGTGCGGACTGCTGTTCCTGCCCGGTCTGCTGGTGTGGCTACTGGTCTTCCAGATCCGTACGACGATGGCCAGGCGCGAGGACAAACGGGCCGGCGCGCTGGCCACCACGCTGCTGGTCGCCGTGGGCGCCCTCGCCGTGCTGTTCCTGCTGCGCGTGCCGTTCGACGGGTTCTGGGGCTGGTACGCGCGTGCGTCGGTCGTCGCACCGGTGCTGGGCTGGTTCTGGGCCAAGCGGATCTGCGAGCGCACGGCCAAGGACCTGCGCGACCGCTGGGACAGCCTGCTCTCCGGCAGCAGCGTCGGGGCCAAGGTGCCCGAGGCGGTGCCGAGCAGCCCCGGCGAGACGGCGGCCGAGCAGCTGCGCCAGTCACTGGCCCGGCTCAGCGCCGAGCAGCAGTCCAACTCCGTCTTCTACGCCGGGCCCAAGGGCATACTCGGCATGGGCACCCGCTGGGGCAGCTGGCAGCTCGCCGAGGACCTGGTGCAGGCCGACCCGGAGCGGGAGATCCACCCGTTCCGCAGCTGGGACGTCATCAAGTCGATCCACGACCGGCTGCGAATGCTGGAGCGCGGACCGCTGAACACCGGCGGCTTCACCAAACCGTCGATACGGCACTGGATCGTCACGCCGATCGGGGAGAACGCCACGGCGGTGTCCCGGCCGGAGGGCACGGACGTCGAGGCGTACCAGATCAAGTCCCACGCCATACAGGACATCTGCAACAAGCAGCAGTTCGGGGCGGGCGACCGGCACTACCTGGGCGTGCAGTGGACGCTGTGGGACGGCCAGTTGGTGATCACCATGCTGATCACGGTGACCGTGCTGCACGAGACGCTGCGCATCGAGGTCACGGGGCACGCCCTGGGGCCGGTGCACTCGCTGTTCACGACGAAGCCGGCGGCCAAGGAGAAGGAGGTCCAGAAGTCGATCAAGTTCTGGGAGACCCGGAAGGTGAAGCTCCCGCTGGTCGACTCGGACGAGGTGGTGCGCCTGGCCGCCCGGGCGCCGCTGACCTGGTATCCGCCGCTGCTGTACTGGCTGGGCGGCAAGCTGAGCCTGCCCGAGCCGTTCGGTCTGCGTCACGCGTGGGCGGACAAGCCGTGGCGGCACCGGTTCATGGCGGACGACGCGTTGCGGGCGGCGGCGCCGGTGCTGCGGGTGGTGCACTCGGCGGCGATCAAGGTGCTGGAGGAGAACGGGGTGGACACGGAGAAGTTCGGGTCGCGGTCGTCGTTCCTCAGCACGGCGGTGCAGGACGCGTCGCCGCGGAAGGCCGACGTGTACGACGCGTAGGCCTCCGGCGGTGGGGCGGTGGGGTCGGGTACGTCACGGTTCCTGGGGGCTGCGCCCCCAGACCCCCGTCGGCCCTGAACGGGTTTCGTCTCAGACGCCGGACGGGCTGGTTGGTGCCGGACGGGCCGGCATCAACCGGCCGGCCAGGCGTCCGCGAGCATCTTTCGCGTGTCCGCGAGCAGCTGCGGCAGGACCTTCGTGTGGCCGACGACCGGCATGAAGTTGGTGTCGCCGCCCCAGCGCGGGACGATGTGCTGGTGCAGGTGGGCGGCGATGCCCGCGCCCGCGACCGTGCCCTGGTTCATGCCGATGTTGAAGCCGTGGGCGCCCGACGCCGCGCGCAGGGCCGTCATCGCCTGCTGGGTGAGCAGGGCGAGCTCCGCCGTCTCCGCCGTGGTGAGGTCCGTGTAGTCGGCGACGTGCCGGTAGGGCACCGTCATCAGATGGCCGCCCGTGTACGGGTACAGATTGAGCACCGCGTACACCAGCTCGCCGCGCCGGAGGATCAGCCCGTCCTCGTCGGACTTGGCCGGCAGCGAGCAGAAGGGGCAGCCGTCGTCGGCACCCGGGCCGCTGGGCTTGTTCTCGCCCTGGATGTAGGCCATCCGGTGGGGCGTCCACAGACGCTGGAACGCGTCCTGCGTGCCCACTCCCAACTGCTGCTCCGGCTCACTCGTCATGCGTGCAGCATATGGCGTTGTGAGGGGGCCGCGGAAAAGGCCCCCGGGATCGCTCCCGGGGGCCGAGCCCCGCGCGTGCGGGGACCCGCTCAAACCTGAATACGACGCTCGACCACATCAACGAGCTTCGCCAACGCCTGGTCACGCGGGATGCCGTTCTCCTGCGAACCGTCGCGGTAGCGGAACGACACCGTGCCCGCGTGCATGTCCTCGTCACCGACGATGATCATGAACGGGACCTTCTGCTTCTGCTGCGTGCGGATCTTCTTCTGCATCCGGTCCGAGGAGGAATCCACCTCGACGCGCAGCCCCTTGCGCCGTGCCTCGCCCGCGAACTCCTCCAGGTACCGCACATGAGCGTCACCGACCGGGATGCCCACCGCCTGGACCGGGGCGAGCCACGCCGGGAACGCGCCCGCGTAGTGCTCGAGGAGCACCGCGAAGAACCGCTCGATGGAGCCGAAGAGCGCGCGGTGGATCATGACCGGGCGGGTCTTGGAGCCGTCCGCGGCCGTGTACTCGAGGTCGAAGCGCTCCGGCAGGTTGAAGTCGAGCTGGATGGTCGACATCTGCCAGGTGCGGCCGATGGCGTCCTTGGCCTGGACCGAGATCTTCGGGCCGTAGAAGGCGGCGCCGCCCGGGTCGGCCACGAGCTCCAGGTTCTGCTTCTCGGCGACCTGGCGCAGCGTCTCGGTGGCCTCCTCCCATGCTTCGTCGGTGCCGACAAACTTCGTCTCGTCCTTGGTGGACAGCTCCAGGTAGAAGTCGGTCAGGCCGTAGTCGCGCAGCAGCTCCAGCACGAAGGTGAGCAGCTTGTCGAGCTCCTCGGACATCTGCTCGCGCGTGCAGTAGATGTGCGCGTCGTCCTGGGTGAAGCCGCGGGCGCGGGTCAGACCGTGCACGACGCCGGACTTCTCGTACCGGTACACGGTCCCGAACTCGAACAGGCGCAGCGGCAGTTCACGGTAGGAGCGGCCGCGCGCGTCGAAGATCAGGTTGTGCATCGGGCAGTTCATGGGCTTGAGGTAGTAGTCCACGCCCTCGTCGAGCTGCATGGGCGGGTACATGCCGTCGGCGTACCAGTCCAGGTGGCCCGAGGTCTCGAAGAGCTTCCCCTTCGTCGCGTGCGGGGTGTAGACGAACTCGTAGCCCGCCTCCTCGTGCCGCTTGCGCGAGTAGTCCTCCATGACCCGGCGGACGATGCCGCCCTTGGGGTGGAAGACGGCGAGGCCGGAGCCGATCTGCTCCGGGATGGAGAACAGGTCGAGCTCGCTGCCCAGCTTGCGGTGGTCGCGCTTCTCGGCCTCGGCGAGGAACTCCAGGTGCGCCTTCAGCTCCTCCTTGGAGGGCCAGGCGGTGCCGTAGATGCGCTGGAGCATGGGGTTCTTCTCGCTGCCGCGCCAGTAGGCGGCCGCGTTGCGCATCAGCTTGAACGCCGGGATGGTGCGGGTGGTGGGCAGGTGGGGACCGCGGCAGAGGTCCTTCCAGCACAGCTCGCCCGTCTTGGCGTCCAGGTTGTCGTAGATCGTCAGCTCGCCGGCGCCGACCTCGACGTCCGCGCCGTCGTCGTGCGAGGCAGAGCCTTTGAGACCGATCAGCTCCAGCTTGTACGGCTCGTCGGCGAGTTCCTCGCGGGCCTCGTCGTCGGTGACGACGCGGCGGGAGAAGCGCTGGCCGCGCTTCTGGATCTCCTGCATCTTCTTCTCGATGGCCTTGAGGTCATCGGGGTGGAAGGGCTTGTCCACGTCGAAGTCGTAGTAGAAGCCGTCCTTGACCGGCGGGCCGATGCCCAGCTTGGCCTCGGGGAACAGCTCCTGCACGGCCTGGGCCATGACGTGGGCGGTGGAGTGACGCAGGATGTTCAGACCGTCCTCGGAGGAGATCTCCACCCCTTCGACGGTCTCGCCGTCCCGGACCTCGTAGGAGAGGTCCTTGAGCTCGCCGGCCACGCGCGCGGCGATGACCGAGCGCTCGCCGGCGAAGAGCTCGGCGGCCGTAGTGCCCGTCGTCACCACGCGTTCTTCCCGCTCGGAATCGCGTTGGATGATCACACGGACGTCTGACACCGGTCTCTCCTGACTGAAGGCTGAGGGTGCGGCGCCATACCGGAGCGCACGCATGGGTGCGATCGTACCGACCCGGGGCCGCCCTCCGCGAAATCAGTCTCCGTCGTCGGGGCCGCAGGCCTCTCCGAAGAAGGCCGCGGTCTCGGCGTTCGCCTGGAGCGCCTTGAGCAGCCGGTCCCGCTCGGCCTCGTCGACCGGCACGGGCACCAGCTCCCCCGCGCCGGTGAGCCGGCGGAACCCTCCGCGGCTCTCCAGGCGCCCCCGCACGCGCACCGGCAGTCCGACGAGGTGCGCGTGTCCGGCGATGCGGTAGTCCTCCTCGCCGAGGGTGATCCGGACGTGGCCGACCTCGGCGCCGGCCAGCACCCGCAGCCGGATCATGCCCTCGCCGCGTGGTCCGGAGCGGTGCATCCGTACGACGGTGCCCGTGATCCGTACGGTGACGGACGGTTCCGCGCGCCGGTAGCGCAGGCCGGCCTCGCGCAGGGCGGGCAGGTCGCCGGGGGAGAACTCGACGGGCTCCGCGGCGACCGCGCAGCCCTCGGGCACACCGGCGGCGGGGGCCCAGGAGACGCCGACCCGGGCGCCCTCAGCGCCCCGGACCAGGGCGACGAGGGCCTCGGTGAGCTCATGGCTGACGCCTGCGGCGACGGCCGTGTCGAAGGCGTCCATGCCGCCGGTCGCGCGGCGGTAGTCGACGGCCTCGCGGGCGGCGTGAAGGGCGTGGTGGAGGCAGACGGCGAGGGACCGACCGGTGGTGACGGGGGCGAACGCGGTCAGTCGGCGGCCGCCCGGCGCGGGTCCGACGAGGACGGAGTCCAGCGCGGCGGCGGCCGGGCGGCGGTGCCGGGCGCCGTGGAATCCGGCCCGGGCGCGGGTGGCGAGGGCGGCGGCGAGCAGGGTGCGGCGGGCGGCGGAGCGCAGCTGTTCCTCGGCGGTCCAGGCGGTGGCGCCGCCGGGACCGGCCGGTATGTCACGCCACCAGTGGATCTCGTCGCTGGGCACGGCGAGGGAGAGCAGGATCTCGCGGGCGGAGGGGGTGCCGCTGCGGGACAGCGCGAGCAGGGCCTCGGTGAGCAGGTCCTCACTGTCGGGGAAGGCGCGGCTCACGGGTACCAGCAGGCTGGTGCCGGTGCCCGGTCCGGGCGGGGTCCAGCGGCCGTAGCGTCCGGTTGCGCCGCCGCGCCGCTGCCAGCCGTGGCGGTGCAGGAGGGCGGTGAGCACGGCGGGGTCGATGTCGGCCGGCTCGGGCGCGGTGCCGTCGAAGGGGGTGTCGGCCGGGTGCGGACGTACGGGCCGCAAAGGCTCTCCGGTCGGGCGGTGTGTCACGGTTTTCCTCCCGTCCCGACCCGCGTCATGATCTCGCACAGCGCCCGGTCGTCGAAGATGCGTGAGGTGGGGATCCGTACGGTGGTGCGGTGCCGGCCGGTGACCGGGTGTCCGGCGAGGTTGGTCCAGTAGCAGCAGTGCCGCAGATCGAGCCGGTCCTGGCCGGCGCGGAGCCAGTCGTCCTGCGAGCGCGGCACGATCATCACGACGAGGATCTTGTGCACCGTCACCGGTGTGCGGGCGAGCTTGGCCAGGTGGGCGTTGTCGAGCGTGAAGGAGAAGTAGCGGCCCGGCGGGTCGGGGGCGATCTGGTAGGTCGCCTTCAACTGCACCTTGATGGTGACCTCGTCGTCGACGGTGTGCCCGGCGGCGCTGTGGCTGACATGCCAGTCGATGCCGTTGTCGGGGAAGGGCTGCGAGAGTGAACAGCCCGCGGCCGCGGCGACGGCGTGCAGATAGCCGACCTGCAGCGTCTCCATGCAGGCGGTGGTGGCGAGGGTGCCGCGAGCGGCCGGCGTGCGCTCGGGCAGCAGCCCGCCCCGTTCGGGCTGCGCGATGGCCATGACCAACAGCCTTCCAGAACAGTGGTGTCCCCGTACGGGTCCCTGAACTGCGGCGACCCGTACTCCTGTTGTCTCCTTCCGGCGTACGGTGCAAACAGCCCGGGTATCACCGGATCGGGCAGTGGACGGTGCGTCAACTGCTGATGGTGAACGAGGGGTTGTTGGGTATGGCGTGCTGGTATGAGGGGCCGTTGGCCGCTTTCGACACGGAGACGACGGGTGTGGACGTCGAGACCGACCGGATCGTGTCGGCCGCTCTCGTCGTCCAGGACGCTCCGGGCACCCGGCCGCGGGTGACCCGTTGGCTGGTGAATCCGGGGGTGCCGGTGCCGGCCGGGGCGACGGAGGTGCACGGGCTGACGGACGAGCATCTGCAGCGCAACGGCCGCTGGCCGGCACCGGTGATGTACGAGGTGGCGGAGGCGCTGGCCGAGCAGGCCCGGGTGGGCCGGCCGCTGGTGGTGATGAACGCGCCGTTCGATCTCACCCTGCTGGACCGGGAGTTGCGGAGGCACCGGGCGTCGTCTCTGGGCCGCTGGTTCGAGCGGACGCCGCTGCTGGTGCTGGACCCGTGGGTGCTCGACAAGCACCTGGACCGCTATCGCAAGGGCCGTCGCACGCTGACCGACCTGTGCGCGCAGTACGGCGTCGAGCTGGAGGCGGCGCACGACGCGGCGGCGGACGCGGTGGCCGCTCTGGAGGTCGCGCGGGCGGTGGGGCGGCGCTTCGCGTCCCGGCTGGAGCGGCTGTCCCCCGGTGAGCTGCACACCCTGCAGGCGGTGTGGCACGCGGCGCAGGCGCGGGGTCTGCAGGCGTGGTTCGCGCGCAGCGGCACGGAAGAAGTGGTCGACCCGGCCTGGCCCCTGCGCCCGGATCTGCCCGCGGCGGCGTGAGGGCACGGCCGGGCAGCAAAAAGCCGGTCCGTCGGTGACGGACCGGCCTTCCCGGTGGGCGATACTGGGTTCGAACCAGTGACCTCTTCGGTGTGAACGAAGCGCTCTCCCACTGAGCTAATCGCCCGGGAACGCACTGAACAATACAGGTCCGGGGACGCTTCCTTCAAACCGCTTCCAGGTGTGCGGCCAGTCCGCGCCGGCCGGCCCGCATCATCCGTGCGTGGTTGACGCGGAAGACGGGCCGGCACGGCACGGCGAGCAGGCGCAGCAGCGGCTTGCGGACGTCGACCTCCTGCTCGTAGTGGGCGAGGCAGCCGTGGGCTCCCAGGGGGGTGACCGTCCAGCGGGCCCAGCCGTCGAGGTCGCCGGACAGGCCGGCCTCCAGTACCCCGGTCTCCCGGTCGCGCCGCCCCTCCCGCACGGTCGAGGTCAGGTCGTACGGCAGGAGGGAGCGGATGGTGACGATGCCGCTGGTGTCGTCGAGGCGGGTGACCTCGCGCACCTGCGGCCACCACAGGGGGTAGTCCTCGATCCGTTCCAGTGCGCCGTACACCGTGGCCGCGGGCGCGGACAGGGTCCACAGACTGCGGAAGCGGTAATGGTTCCAGTCCATGGACGCAGTGTTCCCGCCCGCGCCCGGTATGTGCGCGACAGGCCCGGAGGGACTCTCGCCCCCTAGGGCATCCGGTCCCCCAGCAGCGCGAGGTTCTCTATGGCGGCGAGGCCGTAGAGGGCCGTGTCGTTGGTGGAGACCCAGGTGGCTTCGCTCCCCGGGACCAGGGCGGTGGGGCCGCTCACCTTCTCGGTCCTCCAGGGTGCCGACTCCTTGTAGCCGTCGGAGTCGTAGAACTTCTCCCAGGCTCTCGTGGCCAGCTTCTCGTCGCCGGTGCGTACGGCGGCGTAGGCGTCGAGGCGGGAGTGGCCCTGGAAGAGGATCAGGCTGCCGAAGTGGGTGCCGTAGCGTTCGGCCTGTTCCGTCCTGCTCGCGTTGAAGTAGCGGCAGTAGTCGTAGTAGGCCTCCTCGAACTCCGGCATGTCGACGAGGTCGATCAGCTCGGCGCAGAGTTCGTTGAGGCCGAAGACGGCCGACAGGTGGGAGACCTCGACCTTCGGAGTGCCGGCGACGGCGAACCTGCCGGTGTCGAGGTCGTACAGTCCGCTGCCCTGGACGAAGCCGTTGGGCTGGGCGGCGATGGTCTCCATGGTGGACAGCACGCGGGCTCTGGCCTTCTCCCACTTGGGGCCCTTGCGTTCCCACTCGGTGAGCCAGGCGGAGACCAGTCCGCTCCAGTCGGTGCCGAAGCCGATGGACAGCGCGTTGCGGTCGGGTGTGTACGGCTCGGTGCGGATCTTGCGCAGGGGGTCGAGGGCGAGGAAGGTCTCGTCGGAGTCGACATTGGCGTGCATGAGGTCGCCGACGCGTTCGTCGGCGGTGAGGAAGTAGTAGTAGCGGCGGTAGGTGGTGTTGGCGATGCGCTGCTGTTTGGCGCTGTCGGCGTAGTGCTGGACGCCGTGGCGGGTGCCGAGGCCCGCCCACTTGCCGAGGTGGTAGACGTCGACCTCGCCGGTGTGGCGGGTCATCGCCTCGGCGAAGCGGAAGATGTCGGCGCGGCCGGAGCGCAGGTACGCGTACCAGAGCCACAGGTCGGGCGAGAGTTCGGAGTTGTCCCAGGCGTAGCCGCCGACGTCGTAGCGCCACTGGTGCCGGGCGGTGTCGTAGGTGTGCATGATGTCGCCGTAGTCCCAGAAGCCGTACCAGCGGCGCTGCTCCACCTGGTCCTTGTAGTAGGCGAAGAGGAAGTCGAGGTGGTCCTCGATCCTGGCCTTGGCGGGGGTGGAGCGGTCGGGTTCGGCGTACAGACCCTTGCCGAAGACGCCGGCGTCGATCAGCTGCTTCGGCGGGGCGGCGAGCTGCGGGAGGACACGTACGGCAGCGACCTGTTCGGCGAGCCGCTCCGCGCCGGGGGTGGCCGCGTTGGCCCAGAAGAGCAGTTCGGAGGTGCGGGCGATGCCATACGGGGTGCCGAAGCCGGGTTCGTAGTCCTCGTAGGTGATGTTGAGGCCCTCGAGCTGCTCGGGGAAGGTGTCCTGGCCCATGCCGTCGTGGTAGAAGCGCAGGTCCATGGGCTGGGCCTCGGGTGACCAGAGCCAGAGGGTGACCTCGGCCCGGTCGGTGTGGGCGTCGCGGATGTCGAGCTGGGCGGGGTACTTCTCCCAGAAGTCGCGCAGGCCGAAGGAGAGGCCGCCGCCGGCCCCGCCGACGTAGCCGAAGCCGGAGGCGCGCCGCCCGCCGCCGGCGCCGATCCAGCCGTGGCCCTTCTTGGTGCGCTTGCGCACGGTGAAGCCGTCGGCGGAGAGCTGGGAGAGGGTGTAGTCGCCCCACTCGGGGATGTACGGGAGGCGGGTGGTGACGCGCTGGTCCCAGGTGGACGGGTCGGGCAGCTTCTCACCGGCGAACTGGGCCGCCTGGACGGCCGCTCCCGGGTCGCGGCGCAGCCCGGTGATGCCCTTGACGGCCTCGCGGAGCAGGCCGGTGCCCTCGCCGCCGATGCGGATGTGGCGGTCGTAGGTCTCGTCGCGCAGGGGAACGGTGAAGCGGACGCCGATGCCCTGGATGAAGTCGCCGCTCGCCTTGCCGGGCTCCTGTTTTCCGTCGTAGGTGATGGTGTGCACCATGCGGAAGGAGTCGGCGCCCGCGTAGAAGTAGAGGCGGACGGAGAAGGGCAGCAGCGTGCGGCGGCCCTTGCGGTGGTTGCCGTCGATGCGGACGACCGCGCGGACGGGCCCCTCCTGTTCGACGGTGACGTCGGTGACGGCGCCGTCGAAGCGTTCGGTCCTGACGGTGGTCCGGTCGCCGTCCTCGTACTCGGGCCGGCGCAGGAGGACGAGGCGGCCGTCCCGGGCGATCTCGGCCGAGCCACGGCGGACCGACGTGACGAGGGTGGAGCCGGACGTGCCGATCCTGGCGGTGATGACACCGGTGGAGATGTCGATGGTGCCGCCGCGCCTGTCGACGGTGACCTTCTTCTCGGGCGCGGCGGGTTCCCCGGCGGTCAGGGTGAGCCTGCCGGTGCCGGAACTCACGGCGTGCGCCGTCCACTTGAGGGAGCCGTCGGGCCAGTAGGCGATGGGCCAGGACTGCACGGGTACGGACTTCCCGTCGGCGTCGGTCAGCGCGAAGGTCCGGCCCTCCTGGTGGGTGCCCTTGGGCCAGGGCACGCCGACGGTGGAGCCGGGGGCGGCGCCGAGGCCGCCGTCCTCCAGCCAGTCCAGGGTCACCGGGCCCGGGTCGGCGGCTTCCGCGCGGGGTGCGGCGGTGGCGTTCTGTGGTCCCAGGGCCCAGCTGAACTGGGCGGCGGCTCCGGCGACGGCGGCCGCCTTGAGCAGGATTCTGCGGGGGATGGGGGACATGGCCTTTCCTTTCCGTTGCGGAAGGTGATGTCAAGGGCATGACAGGCAGAGGCGCGGCGCCGGAGCGCCGGCCCAGCAGGAGGCACCGTCAGCGGTGCCGGTACCGCTCCTCCACGGCGACGGCCGCCGCCGCGACGGCCCCCAGGACGGGGACCGCCAGCGGCGGGACGCACCACGCGGACAGGGCCACGACGGCCAGTCCGCAGACGATCAGGAAGGACCCGGCGGGATCGAGCACGGTCCGCCGGCCGGCGTCCGCGAGCAGGGCCCGCCAGGCCGCGCCGGGTGTCCAGACGGCGGCCGCCCGCAGCAGGGCCACGGCGGACCCGATCAGCGCGAAAACCCCGACCGCTCCGACGACGGGTCCGCCGGGCAGCCCGGCCCGCGCGGCCAGCACGTCCACCCACACCGCGGCGGCCACCGCCCACCCGGCGAGCCCGGCGGCCCAGCCGCCGCGCAGGGCCGCGCCGAAGTCCGCCGTGAACTCCCCGAGGCCGCCGGCCCGGTGGGACGTACGGCGCCGCAGGTGCCGGGCGCCGGCCGCGAAGGCCGCGGGGTAGGTGACGACTCCCAGACAGGCGACGGCGATCCACACGCCGGTGAGCAGGCACTCGGCGAAGACCGCGAAGCGCTCGCCGAACACGGACTCCCGGCGCGGGGCGCGGGCCTTCACGGGTGCTGATGCCATGGTGACCGCCTCAGCCCTTCAGTCCGGAGGTCGCCATGCCGTCGATGAGATGGCGCTGGAAGGCCATGAAGAAGGCGATGACGGGCACCAGCGCCACCAGCGACATCGCGATCATGCTGCCGTAGTTGGAGACGCCCTCCTGGTCGCGGAACATCATCAGGCCCAGCGAGACGGTGTACTTCTCGGGGGTGTTGAGGTAGATGAGCGGTCCCATGAAGTCGTTCCAGGCGTTGATGAAGGTGAAGATCGCGCTGGTGATGATCGCGGGCCGGCTCAGCGGCAGGACGATCGACCAGTAGGTGCGCAGATGCCCGCAGCCGTCGAGCTTGGCGGCTTCGTCCAGTTCCCTGGGCAGTCCGCGCATGAACTGCACCATCAGGAACACGAAGAAGGCCTCCGTGGCCAGGAACTTGCCCGCGACGAGCGGCACCAGGGTGTCGGTGAGCTCCATGTTGCGGAAGAGCACGTACTGCGGGATGAGCAGCACGTGGTACGGCAGCAGCAGGGTGCCGATCATCAGCGTGAAGAGCAGGTTCCGCCCGGCGAACCGGATCTTGGCGAAGGCGTAGGCGGTCAGCGAGCTGGACAGCACGACACCGGCCACGGCGAGGACCGCGTACATCAGCGAGTTCTGGAAGAAGCTGCCGATGGAGATACCGGAGATGCCGTCGGCGAGCCCGGAGAAGTTCGCCCAGACCGGGTCGGCGGGCAACAGGTCGAGGCTGGCGATGATGTCCTTGCTCGGTTTGAACGAGGCGCCGACCACCCAGAGCACGGGGTAGAGGACGACCGCGAGGACGAGCAGCGCGCCCACGTGCCAGGCAATCGATCCGAGGCGCCGCCGCTCGGTCACGGTGGGCAGGGCGGGGCTGGTGGCACCGGTCACTTGGCGGCCTCCTCGTAGTGCACCCACTTCTTCTGCGACCAGAACAGGACGGCCGTGACGAGCGCCACCGCGATCACCAGCGTCCAGGCCATCGCGGAGGCGAAGCCCATCTGGGCCTCCTTGAAGCCCTTCTGGTAGAGGTAACAGGTGTAGACGAGCGTGGCGTCGGCGGGCCCGCACCGGGTGTCGGAGACGACGTAGGCGGAGCCGAACACCTGGAACGCGTGGATGGACTCCAGCAGCACGTTGAAGAACAGCACCGGGGAGATCATCGGCAGGGTGATGTTCCAGAACCGCCTGAGCGGTCCGGCGCCGTCCACCTCGGCGGCCTCGTACAGCTCCTGCGGGACCTGCTTGAGGCCGGCCAGGAAGATGACCATGGGCGCGCCGAACTGCCAGATGCTCAGCGCCACCAGGGAGTAGAGGACGTAGTCCGGGTTGCCGATCCAGCCGCCCACGTCGAGACCGAAGATCTTCTGCGTACGGTCCACGACGGCGTCGTCGGAGAACAGCGCCCGCCACACGAAGCCGACGGAGACGCTGGCACCGATGAGCGAGGGCATGTAGAACGCGGCCCGGTAGAGGCCCTGTCCGCGCCGTTTCTGGGCGAGCAGCAGGGCGACACCGAGTGCGAGCAGCAGCTTCAGGGGGGTGGCCACGACGACGTACTCGAGCGTGACCTCGACCGACTTCTGCCAGCGCGGGTCCTGGAACATCGTGGTGAAGTTGTCCAGGCCCACCCACCGGGGCGGCGTGAACAGGTTGTAGCTGGTGAACGCGTAGTACAGCGAGGCGATCATCGGCCCCGCGGTGAGCAGCAGGAACCCCGCGATCCACGGCGACATGAAGAGATACCCGGCGAGATTCTCGCGGCGCCGGCCGCGCCGCCCGGCGGTGGGAGCGGCGGGCCGCTTCCCGGCCGGGCGCACGGGCGCTTCCTTGACGAGCGTCATGGCGGTACGTCCCCTCAGCCGGCGAACGCGGCCTTGGCCTCGCTGAACAATGCCTTGGCGGCATCGGCCGGCTTGGTCTTGCCCTGGGCGACCTCGCCGCCGATGCGCAGGAACGCCGCCTCGACGACATCGGCGCCGGACGGGTGCGGGGTGATCCTGCCGAGAACGCCGGCCTCGGCGACCTGCTCCTCGTAGGCCGCGACGCCCTTGTTGTTGGCGTCGGTGGGCTGGAACGCCTCGTACTGCTCGGTGGTGGCGAGGATGCCGCGGTCGTAGCCCATGATCGCGCCGACCTCGGGGTCGTGGACCATGAAGTCGATGAACTGGGCGACTTCCTTGGGGTGCTCGGTCCCGGAGAAGGCGCTGAGCATCAGCGAGCCGAGGTACTGGCCGGTGGCCTTGCCGTCCGTGGTGGGGATCGGCGCGAGCCCGTAGTCCGACTCGCCCTCGCCCTCGTAGCGGATGGAGAAGTTGTCCCAGGTGAACTCGGACGCCGCGAGGCCCGCCGAGAGCGCCGACTTGGGCTTGACCTGCTCGACCTTCTTCGGGTCCGCGACGACGCCGGACCGTACGCGCTTGTAGCCGTCCTCCCACCACTGCGTCAGATCGTCCTCGGTGAAACCGAGATCGGTGTCCGTGAAGAAGGCCTTTCCGTTCTGGCGCAGATAGAGGTCGTAGAGGTACATGATGCTGAAGTAGCCGGTGTCACCGGCGATCTTCAGCTTGTCCTGGATCGTCTGCAGCGCGTCGAAGTACTCGTCCCAGGTCCAGCCGAATGTCGCTTCGACCCCGGCCTTTTGGAAGGCCTTGAGGTCGATGACGAGTGCCATGGTGTTGGCGCCGACGGGGACGGCGAGCTGCTTGCCGTCGACCTGACCGTTCGCCAGGACGCCGTTGCGGAAGTTGTCCAGGCTCAGATTCCCGGCGTCCGCCTGCGTCTTGAGATCCAGCAGAACACCGCGCTTGTCGTACTTGCGCAGGAAGCCCACGGCATTCTGGAAAACGTCCGGGGGATTCCCGCCGGAGGCCTGGGTCTGGAACTTCTCCCAGAACGCCTCGTAGTCGGTGAATTCAGGCTTCACCTTGATCTTCGGGAACTTCTTCTCGAAGAGCGCGATCGTCTTCTTGATGGCGATGGTGCGCGGTTCACCGCCCCACCACGCGTAACGGATCGTGACCGTTCCGTCTCCGGAACCGCTGCCGCCGCCGCATGCGGTGGCCGTCGCCCCCAGCCCCGCGACGGCCAGCGAGGCCCCCGCCGCTTTGAGGATCGTCCGCCTCTCCACCGTGCCACCCTGCTGCATACGAGCCTCCCGCGACGTTCGCGTCCGCCTCATGAATCGTTTCAAGTAAGCGCTTGCTGGCACAAGTTACGGAGGGCCCCCGGGCACGTCAATGATTCGGACAGGAATTCATGGGCGCCCCGGCACGGCGGTGCCGGCGGCGGCTCCGGACGCCGGCCGGCGGACGAGGGGAAATCCCCAGGTCGGGCTCGCGCGGCCGACCGGCCGAACAACGGGGAACCCGTCCGGTCGGACACCACGGAAGGTCACGGTTGGATGAAGACGACCGGAAGCGGAACCGCCGGACAGCGGCACGGCCGACACCCGGCGCAACACGACGAAGCGGCCCGGCTCACGAGTCGTGAGCCGGGCCGCCTGATGATCCGGTGGGCGATACTGGGTTCGAACCAGTGACCTCTTCGGTGTGAACGAAGCGCTCTCCCACTGAGCTAATCGCCCGGACGCAGGAAGAACATTACCCCATGTCAGGGGGTGCCGGTGACCAGCGGGGAGCGGTGCACCCGCCCCCCGCGGCGCCTCACTGGTCCTCGATCTTCCAGGGCATCACGAGGCCGAACTTCCACAGATAGGCACCCGCCAGTCCGGCCGCGATCACCACGCCGATCGAGGTCAGGATGATGTTCCGGCGCCGCACCTTGGGATCCAGGGCGCGCTGGGCCGCCTCGGTGACCTTGCGCTTGGTCCAGCGCAGCACCAGCTGGGCCCAGACGAACTCGGTCGCCCAGATCGCCATACCGCCGAAGATCACGACCCAGCCGGGCCCGGGCAGCACCAGCATCGCCGCACCGGCCGCCACGACCGCCAGGCCGACGATGAAGACGCCGACCTGCCAGCTCAGATGCAGTGCGCGGCGCGCCTTGACGAACTCGGGCGCCCGCGACCCGAGCGCCCGCTCCTCACGGTCTTCACTCTCGTCCACCGTCACCCCGTGGGCCACCGCCGCGGCCTCGCCAGACATGTCACTCCCCGTGTTCATGCAGCCAAACACTACCGGAGCGAAACACATCACCGGAATGGGCGCACGTCGCGAACGATCTCTCGGCCGGAAGAGTTACGTAAACGCACGCAAAACACTCAGAGGGGTTTACAACGGCACCGTAGGTGGCATGTCGATTTCGCCGACGTGCGAATCCCCGAGCGCACACTGAGCGAAAGGCCCTGGCGCTTATGAACACCACGGTCAGCTGCGAGCTGCACCTGCGCCTCGTTGTGTCGAGCGAGTCCTCCCTGCCTGTCCCCGCAGGCCTGCGGTACGACACGGCCGACCCCTACGCCGTGCACGCCACCTTCCACACCGGAGCCGAGGAAACCGTCGAGTGGGTGTTCGCCCGCGACCTCCTCGCCGAGGGACTTCACCGCCCCACGGGCACCGGCGACGTCCGCGTCTGGCCGTCGCGCAGTCACGGCCAGGGCGTCGTGTGCATCGCCCTGAGCTCGCCGGAGGGGGAAGCCCTGCTCGAGGCCCCCGCACGGGCCCTGGAGTCCTTCCTGAAGCGCACAGACGCCGCCGTGCCGCCCGGCACGGAACACCGGCACTTCGATCTCGACCAGGAGCTCTCGCACATCCTGGCGGAAAGCTAGGCGAGGCTCACCGAAGCCGCCCGGCGCCGTCGACTCGGGGAGACGGCTCGGGCCCGGACAGCCGCATACGGGCAGCCGCATACGGCTCACACACACAACGGCGCCGACGCCGCGGGTTTCCGCGGCCGGCGCCGTCGTGCTGTGCGGCGCCCGGCCGGGAACGACCGGGGGCTCTCCGGCGTTGGATTCGAAGCCATGTGCGGAGCGGGGAGGTGCGGGGCGCGCCGGAGCCACTACCATCGGCCAGCATCGGCGGGCACCCGCCCGACCCCCAGGCCAGGGAGCAAATCGTGCTGATCACCCACGACACCCGGTGCGCACTCGACACCGTGGTCGATCTGGTGAACACCGCGCCGGAGGACGACACGACTCCGGACGGACTGCCGGACGTCGGGGCCCTCGAGGTTTTCGTGCGGGACCACGAGGTCAGCGAGGTCGGGGTGCTCACCGAGTTCGACCTGGCCGCCGTGCGCAAGATCCGCGGCCGGTTCGCGTCGGTCTTCGCCGCCCCCGACGCCCGGACCGCGGCCGGGTTGATCAACGAACTGATCGCGGCCGCGGGCACCACGCCCCGGCTCACCGACCACGACGGCTACGACTGGCACGTGCACTACTTCGCGCCCGGCGCCTCCGTGGCCGACCATCTCGCCGCCGACTGCGGGATGGCGCTGGCGTTCTTCGTGGTCGCCGGGGAGCAGGAGCGGCTGCGCCGCTGCGAGGCACCGGACTGCCGGCACGCCTTCGTCGACCTCTCCCGCAACCGCTCACGCCGCTACTGCGACAGCCGCACCTGCGGCAACCGCCTCCACGTGGCCGCCTACCGGGCGCGACGCAAGGAAGCGGCGGGCTGACCGGACACTCCCGCGGATGCCGTGCCGACGCGGTCCCGACGGGTGACGCCGGGTACCGCGGGTACGGCTCACAGCCACAGCAGGTCGTGCAGAGCAGCCGTGAGCAGCAGACACCCGATCACCGCAAGGAAGATCATCAGCGGTGGCTGGGAAAGGGCGAAGAGACATCCACGCGGTTCGTCCTGCTGCCGCGCGGCATCGCTCTGTGTCGTGTCCAGCATCTCGCCGCGATGATGACGCATCGGAAGCGCCCGACGCGATCAACACTCACGGAAAGCATGCGAGTTCGCCGAATCCGCGATCTCCGGTTCGGGTTGTGATCATTTCCGGGCGCTCCCGGACGCCCTGTGACGCTTCGGCCGCCCCCGCGGCGTCATATGCCGTGCTTCTTGAGGATGGCCTCGATGTCGCTGAAGTCCTCGTCGCCCCGGGACGCCGGTGCCTTCCGGGTCGCCGGGCGGGTGTTCCCCAGGGCGGGCGCGGAGGCTCCGGGCGCCACCGCGTCGGGGGCCTCAGCCGCCCTGGCGGCGGCCTTGCGCTCCTTGCGCGTGCCGCCACGGCGGCGCTCCACCGTCCGTGTGGTCGCGAAGAGGACCCAGGACAGACCCAGCACGCCGAAGCCGGCCCAGGCCGTGGGGCTGAAGGCGGTGTCGGCCAGCCACTCGACGACGCCGGTCATCACCAGGCCGATCGGCACGAGCGAGTACGCGGCGATGCGGGCCGCGGCGAGGAAGCGCTTGCGGTAGGCCGTGACCACCGCGATGCCCAGGCCCGCCGCGGAAACGGCGGAGCAGACGGTCTCGGCAATCATCCGGTCCTCCAGGCAGCGTGCGGTCGCGGCGGTACTTTCCTTCCTTCCATCCTGCACCCGCCGGACCTCGCGGGGCCATGCTCCGGCCGGACATCAGGGACATCTCCGGGTCGGCTCCTCCGCAGGTCCCGGTGCGGACGGGCCGGGACCATCCGCTCCGGGGGGCCGCGCGGGGCCCGCTTGGGTGGTCGCGGACCGGACTGGGAGACTGTGGCCCATGAGCGACTCCTCCCCCGTCCGCCCCGCGGCCCCTCCCGTCCTCGACGTCTGGTGCGAGCTGCAGTGTCCCGACTGCCGCAGCGCCCTTGACGACCTCCGCGCCCTGCGGGCCCGCTACGGCGACCGGCTGGAGCTGCGGCTGCGGCACTTCCCGCTGGAGAAGCACAAGCACGCCTTCGCCGCCGCCCAGGCCGTAGAGGAGGCCGTGGAGCAGGGACAGGGCTGGGCGTACGCCGAGGCCGTGCTGGGGCGGGTCGAGGAACTGGACCGACGGGGCGAGGCCTTCCTCGTCGAGGTCGCCCGGGAGCTGGGTCTGGACGCCGAGGAGTTCGACACCGCCCTGATCGACGGACGGCACATCCTGATCGTGGACGCGGACCAGGCCGAGGGCAAGGCGATCGGGGTGACCGGCACCCCGACGTACGTCATCGACGGTGAACGCCTCGACGGCGGCAAGAGCCAGGAGGGACTGCGCGGGCGCATCGAGGAGATCGTGGACCGCGTGCTCGCCGGGCAGAACGACTGACGCACCGCCGACGGCTACACGAGCGCCTTGTACACCGAGTACTGCGTGGTGGCGTAGCCGAGCGAGTCGTAGAGCCGCTCGGCCGGTGTGTTGCCGGCGAACACGTTCAGCCCGATGAGGCGCCGGCCCGCGGCGACCGCCTGGGCCTCGGCGAGCAGCATGAGGGTGCGTCCGTGACCCCGGCCGCGGTGGACGGGGTCGGCCTCGACGTCGAAGACGTAGGCCTGCTCCCCCGTCACCGACAGCCAGAGGATGCCCACGGCGACGCCGTGGTGTTCCAGGACGCTGAAGAGCATGCCGTCGGTGTCCCGGCCCTCGGGGAGCAGCACGGCATGGTCCCGCACGACCTTGGCCCGCGCCTCGTCCTCCGGCACGCCGCGCCGGATCCAGTCGCGCGCGTAGTCGTCCTGGCTCCTGGCCGTCCAGGACCCGTACTCGTCCTCGGTCATCGGCCGTGCCACGCTGCCCTCCGGCAGGGCGGGCGGGGTGTCGCCGAGCGGCTTCTCCATGTTCCGGTTGCGTACGACGTAGCCGAGGGCCGTGGCGAGGGCGAGTGCGGTGCCGGAGTCCGCGGGGACCGTCGCCTCGATGCGGCGGCACCCCCAGCCGCGGGCGACCTCCTCCGCGGCGAGGGCGGCCACCGTGCCCCGGCCGCGCCGCCGGTCCGGTCCGTCGATGCGCAGACTCATGATCCGGGCCACGGCATCACCGAACACGGGATGCGTGCCGAGGTGCACGGCTCCGACGGGACGGCTGTTCACACACACCTGGTAGCGGCGCGAACGCGTGCCGTCGGGGTTCTGCTGAAGCGGCTCGGCCGGCCGCAGGGTCGTCGTCATCACGGGAGTTCTACCCGCCGGCCCGTCGGAACGACCCGTCACGGGTCGAGGTCGGCCCCGGAACGCTCGTCGAAGATCCGCATGGCCTTGGCGGTCACCGGGCCGGGTGCGGCGGCCACTTCACGGTCGTCGACGCGGTGCACGGCCTGCACGTCGCGCAGGGTGGAGGTGAGGAAGATCTCCTCGGCCCGCTCCAGGACGTCCAGCGGCAGGTCGGTCTCCTTGGCGCCGGTCCATTCGACGACCAGGGCGCGGGTGATTCCGGCGAGGCAGCCGGAGGCGAGCGGCGGGGTGTGGATCTCTCCGTCGAGAACGACGAAGACGTTCGACCCGGTGCCCTCGCACAGCTGCCCCACCGTGTTCGCGAACAGCGCCTCCGAGGCGCCGTGTTCCCGGGCCCGGGCGAGCGCGACGACGTTCTCGGCGTAGGAGGTGGTCTTCAGGCCGGTGAGCGCGCCGCGCTCGTTGCGCGTCCAGGGGACGGTGACGACGGCGGTGGAGTCGGGGCGGCGGGTGGTCCCGCCGAGGGCGACCACGAGGGTCGGTCCCTGCTCGCCGCGGTCGGAGCCCAGCGGGCCGTGGCCGCCGGTGTAGGTGATGCGCAGCCGGCCGAGCGGCATGGGGTTGGCGTCGAGGACGGCGGCGCAGGCGCGGCGGACCTCGTCGAGGTCGGGGTCGGGCAGTCCCAGGCCCCGGGCCGACGTGGTCATCCGGTCGAGATGCCGGGTGAGCGCGAACGGGCGTCCGTCCACGGCCTTCACCGTCTCGAAGATGCCGTCGCCCACGGTCAGCCCGTGGTCGAGAACGGAGACACGGGCGGACTCGATGTCCTGCAGTCCGCCGTCGAGCCAGATCTTCACCCTTGGGTCCCTTCGCTCACCTCGTACACTCCCGACGCTACCGCGAGCAGCCGGGAGGCCTTCAGCTCGGTCTCCCGCCACTCCCCCTCGGGGTCGGAGCCCCAGGTGATGCCGGCGCCGGTGCCGAACCGCAGGACGGCGGCGCCGTCCGCGCCCCGGTCGATCCAGAAGGTGCGGATGCCCACCGCCAGCTCGCCGGTGCCGTGGTCGGCGTCGACCCAGCCGAGCCCTCCGCAGTAGGGGCCGCGGGGCGCCGTCTCCAGGGCGTCGATGATCCGCAGGGCGCTCGACTTGGGAGCGCCGGTGACGGAGCCGGGCGGGAAGGCGGCGCCGAGCAGCTCGGGCCAGCCGGCTCCGGTCCGCAGCTCGCCCCGGACCGTCGACACGAGGTGCACCAGGCCGGGGTGCTTCTCCACGGCGCACAGGTCGGGCACCGTCACGGTCCCGGTGCGGCAGACCCGGCCGATGTCGTTGCGGACCAGGTCGACGATCATGACGTTCTCGGCGTAGTCCTTCTCCAGCAGGTCGGCCTCGGTCCGGCCGGTCCCCTTGATCGGCCCGGACTCGACAGTCGATCCGTCCCGGCGCAGGAACAGCTCGGGTGACGCGGTGGCGATCTCCACGCCGTGCCCGGGCAGCCGGATCGTTCCGGCGTACGGCGCCGGGTTGCCCCGGGCCAGCAGGGCGGTCAGGGCGTCCACGTCGGCGTCGGGCGGCACGGGCGCGGAGAGCACGCGGCAGAGGTTGGCCTGGTAGACGTCGCCGGCGGCTATGTGCTCCCGTATGCGGCGGACGCCCGCCGTGTACGCGGCGCGGTCGAGGGAGGACGTCCAGTCACCGGCCGCCGGCCCCCGCCAGGCCCCCGGCACGGGTGCCGGCACCTGCTGCTCCCGGACGTCGCGGAAGCGTGCACAGGTCAGTCGGCCCTCGAAGTCGGCGGCGACCGCCCAGAACCCCTGGGAATCCAGGGCCGAGGGGTCGTGGGTGACGTCGAGGAGCCCGGTGGCGAGGCGGCGGCCGAAACGCGCGAGAGGTGGGAGGTCAGGCACGTGACGAGTCTATGGCGGTGACGTGGTCGGGCCTGTCGGCACGTCCGTGAGCAGGCGCAGCGCAGCACGCTGCACAAACGGGTTTTTGTACTGGCCCCGGAATCCGCTAGAGTTCAGTTCGTCGCCGGGAAGCGCAAGCCGACCGAAACGACAGGCGGACGTAGCTCAGTTGGTAGAGCGCAACCTTGCCAAGGTTGAGGTCGCGAGTTCGAGCCTCGTCGTCCGCTCGAAGGAAGAGGGGGCTTCCCGGTCCCCTACACTCCTGGTGGAGTGGCCGAGAGGCGAGGCAACGGCCTGCAAAGCCGTCTACACGGGTTCAAATCCCGTCTCCACCTCCAAGGACGATTAGCTCAGCGGGAGAGCGCTTCCCTGACACGGAAGAGGTCACTGGTTCAATCCCAGTATCGTCCACCGGATCTTCGGATCCCCCGCGCGATTAGCTCAGCGGGAGAGCGCTTCCCTGACACGGAAGAGGTCACTGGTTCAATCCCAGTATCGCGCACGCAGTGCCCATGATCCGCTCCGCCGAGTGATCGTGGTCCCGAGGACGATTAGCTCAGCGGGAGAGCGCTTCCCTGACACGGAAGAGGTCACTGGTTCAATCCCAGTATCGTCCACACTTCGAAGCCCCCGGTCCGGTGACCGGGGGCTTCGGCGTGGGTGCGTCAGCTGGAGAAGAGCATGTGCCCGAAGCTCTTGTGCCGGCGGTGACCGTAGTGGCCGCCGTGTCCGGCACCCCAGGCGGGAGGCTGCGGGGCCGCCGGGTACGCCTGGGGGGCGGCCGGCGGGGCGGGAGGTGCGGGCTGGGACCACTGGGACTCCAGCCGGGTCAGCGACTCCAGCTCGCCGTAGTCGAGGAAGATCCCTCGGCACCCGCTGCACTGCTCGATCTGAACACCGTTGCGGTTGTAGGTGTGCATGGGGGCACGGCACTTCGGACACTGCATGATCGGTTCAACTCCTCGCCGGTCGTTCCCGCTTCGCGTATCGCCAGGACAGACTCCGCCCGGCCGCGGGTCGGTTGCACCCTACTTCGCGAAAATCCGGCTCAATCCGTTGGGGAGGAGGGCATGCGCCCGCACGCGTCGACCAGCGCCTGCTCCACTTCGTCCAGCGGCCGGTCCGCCAGCACCGCCTTGGTGACGGCCCGGGCGGCGGTCTGCGCCGTGAGCGCGCGGGCCGGAACGTCCAGCACGGCCCAGGGATCTCCGTCGGCGGGTACGGCCGGGCCGCCGGCCGCGCGGTAGGCGGTCAGGAAGCGCTGCCACTCGTCGGGGGCGAGCAGTCCGCACGCGAACCAGGCCGCCGGACGGGCCAGGTCCCACGCCGGGACACCGGTGCCGAGGTCGTCGACGTCGATCAGCAGCCAGGGGCCTTCGGGGCCGGGGTGGCGTATGAGCTGGCCGAGATGGAAATCGCCGTGGCAGAGGTTCGTGGTGTCCTGCGCGAGGGCCTCGCCGCGGGCCCAGGGCGGGAGGGCGGACCAGGCCCGCAGTACCGGTGCGGTGCCGGGGTGGCCGGGGGCGGTGGCCCGGAGACGGCCGACGGCGTGGGCGGCCTTCGCCGGGCCGCGCATCGGGGGTACGGCGACGGGGGGCGGGGTGCGGTGGAGGCGGGCGAGGAGGGTGGCCGCGGCCTCCCAGGGGGCGGCGTCGGGATCGTCCGGGTCCACGGGGGTGCCGTACGGCCAGAGAGTGACGAGCCGTCCGTGCAGTTCGGCGGGGGCCGGGGCGAGTGGGGGGAGGAGGACGCCGGGAAGTCGGGCGGCGGTGGTGACGCGGAGGGCCAGGCGGGCGGGGTCGGTGCCGGGGGCGTGGGCCTTGGCGACGGTGCCGGCGTGGCGGACGACGGTGGTGTCGTCGTGGGTGGTGAGGGTGGCTGCTGTGCAGGAACACGGGTGGGCTGCGCGGGCGTGGGCCGTTGTCGTGGCGTGCGCTGTCAGCGCGGGGAGGAGGTCCGTGGTCACGGGGGTGAGGGTACGGGGCGATTGCCGGGGGGCGGGGTTGTGCGGGTACGGCTCCGCGCGAACCGGCGCCGGGCAGGGTGCCCAGGGTTCGGGCGGGCCTGGGGTGGTCCATGCGGACCGGTACGAGCACGGTGCCCCGCGTGGGAGTGGCCGGGGGTGTTTGCGCAGCCCGGCGCCGGCGGGGTGCCTCCCCCACTCTCGACTTCGCTCGAGCGGGAGGTACCCCCACCGCCCACCCGTGCCGCCCCAGCGGCACGACTGCCCGCGGAGCGCGGCAGGGAGCCGCGGAAGCGGCGGGAGCGGCGGAGCGCGGGAGCGGCGGCGGGCAGCAGGCGCGTATGACGCGCAGCCGGCGCGTATGGCGGGCAGCAGGCGCGTATGGCGGGCAGCGCGGATCGGGGTGGGCGCGGGAATGTCGCCGACGGCGGGGAGGGGTCGGGGCGGGGGTGTCCGCCCGCAGTGGCTGGCGCGTCCGCACCCCGCACCCCCACCAACAAGGTCCATCGCGCCAGTCCGAGGACGGACACCCCCACCCCGGCCCCGCACCACCCACCCACCGTGGGCGCTACCCAAGCCCCCACCCCACCGACAGCTGCGCCGCAGGCGTACGACCGCCGGGCGGCGGACAAAGCAATGCCGGCGCAGCTCCCCAGCTGCGCCGGCATTTTGCCGTCCGCCGCACCCCCGTCCCCACGGGGTTTCATGGATGGATGTCCCCGCCCGGACCGCTCTTCCGGGCCTGGGGTCGCTGGATCAGCGCCCCAGCATCTCACCCACGGACGACGCCTGTGTGGTCACCGTCTCCCACCCGTCGAAGACGAGCAGGAGCAGGACCGCCAGGGGAAGGGCCATCAGCGTCGCCACCAGCGGATGCCGCCGGCCTTCGCCGCGCTCCCGCGTGCGGATCGCTGTCCGCGGTGCCGTGTGCGCCATGGCCCCTCTCCTGACCGTTCTGTTGTCATTGGCAGCGGCGGGCGTCTGACCTCGGGGGACGAGTACCGCACCCGCCGCTTGACCTCAAATCTAGGGGCCCGGCCCTCCCCGGGCGTCATGCCCTCGTACCGATTGCCGGGCCTCCCGGAGGATGAGCCGTGACCTGCGCTGTACTCCCCTGGGTGGAGACGGGGCCCTACGCCTCAGGGACATCCCCGAAGGGCCGCCCGCTCTGCCCCGCTTTCTCCCGCCCCGTCCTCCCTCGGCACCGGCTGTTCCACCAGCGCGAGCACCCGGTTCGCCATGAACCGCGCCGTTCGCACGACGGCCCCGGTCCGGGTGACTTCGCTCACTTCGACCACCCCCCGGCGCACCGCGGTCTCCACCCTGCGCCCCGCCCTGCTCGCCACCACCTCGTACGTACGCGTCGTGTCCCCCGCATCCACGACGATCTCCACACGGTCACCCTTCACGCGATCAATCCCCCTACGGTGTCGGGTGGTTGGGATGACCCGCCATGCGAACCAGGCCTGCCCGCACGCTCCCTGACCACTCTTCAAGTCTCCCACCCACCACTGACAATCCATCGCTTCGAGAGGGCGCGGCCTCTGCGCACGGACCGCCGTGGAAACGTAAGCTGTGGCACGTCACAGGACCGGGCAGCGGGGATGAACATGGCGATGATGCGCCTGAGGCGCGAGGACCCGCGCGTCGTCGGCTCTTTCAGGCTTCACCGACGGCTCGGCGCGGGCGGGATGGGCGTGGTCTACCTGGGTTCCGACAAGAAGGGGCAGCGGGTCGCGCTGAAGGTCATCCGTCCCGATCTGGCGGAGGACCAGGAGTTCCGCTCACGTTTCGCGCGGGAGGTCTCCGCGGCCCGGCGCATCCGCGGCGGCTGCACGGCCCGGCTGGTGGCCGCCGACCTCGAAGCGGACCGGCCGTGGTTCGCCACACAGTACGTGCCCGGCCCGTCGCTGCACGACAAGGTCGCCGGGGAGGGACCGCTCGGCGCGGCCGAGGTCGCCGCCGTCGGCGCGGCCCTCTCTGAGGGGCTGGTCGCCGTGCACGAGGCCGGTGTGGTGCACCGCGATCTCAAGCCGTCCAACATCCTGCTGTCCCCGAAGGGGCCGCGGATCATCGACTTCGGCATCGCCTGGGCCACGGGCGCCTCGACGCTCACGCACGTCGGTACGGCGGTCGGCTCGCCCGGCTTCCTCGCCCCGGAACAGGTGCGCGGCGCGGCCGTCACCCCGGCCACGGACGTCTTCTCGCTGGGTGCCACCCTCGCGTACGCGTCGATGGGCGACTCCCCCTTCGGACACGGCAGTTCCGAGGTGATGCTGTACCGCGTGGTGCACGAGGAGGCTCAGCTGCACGGCGTCCCGGACGCCCTGGCCCCGCTGGTCCGCGCGTGTCTGGCGAAGGACCCCGAGGAGCGGCCCAGCACGCTCCAACTGTCGCTGCGGCTCAAGGAGATCGCCGCGCGAGAGGCGCAGGGCCTGGCCGACGTCCGGCCGCCCGCGCCGCGCACCCCCGAGTCGGACCGGCCCACCGGACGCCTCGCGGACACCTATCCGGAGCGGGCACAGCGCCGGCAGGGCGGGCAGAGCGGCCAGGGCACCCCGCCCCCGCGTGGACGCGGCCCCGCGCCCGCATCCCGGAACGACGGTTCGTCCCCCGGCCGTAGGACCCGGAGCGTGCCCCCTTCGCGAGGCGGCGGCTCCCCGCGCGACGGTTCCTCGCGCAATGGCTCCCCGCGCGACGGTCTCTCCCGCGGAGGCACCCCGTCCCGGAACGGCTCGCACCCGACACCGGCGTCCAGGAACACCACCCGGTCCGGCAGCGGCGCCCGCCGTCCGGGCCCGCGGTCGACGGGGACGGGCCTGCGCCCGGCCAATCCGCGCCTGCTCCGCCAGCGGCTGTTCGTCTTCGTCGTCGTGACGCTGGTGGTCGCCCTGGGCATCGCACTGGTTCAGGGCTGCCAGGGCCCTGCATAGGAACTCCGCAGCGCGCCGGAGCCTCCGAGGCCCCACCTACTCCTGCGACTCCTGCGGACGCCCCGTGGCCACCGCGTAGAAGGCGACCGCCGCGGCGGCTCCCACGTTGAGGGAGTCGACACCGTGCGACATCGGGATGCGGACCCGCTCGTCGGCGGCGGCCATGGCCCGGGCGGACAGACCGGTCCCTTCCGCGCCCAGCATCAGGGCGACCCGGTCCATGCGGTGCGGTGCCACCTCGTCCAGGGCCCTGGCCTCCTCGCCGGGGGTGAGGGCGAGCAGCCGGAACCCGGCCTCACGCACCGACTCCAGCCCTCGGGGCCAGACCTCCACCCGTGCGTACGGTACGGAGAAGACCGCGCCCATGGAGACCTTCACGCTGCGCCGGTACAGGGGGTCCGCGCAGTCCGGGGAGAGCAGGACGGCGTCCATGCCGAGGGCGGCCGCCGAGCGGAAGATCGCACCGATGTTGGTGTGGTCGTTCACGGACTCCATGACCACGACCCGGCGGGCGGTCCGGAGCACGTCGGACGCGGAGGGAAGCGGGGTGCGCTGCATGGAGGCGAGGGCGCCGCGGTGCACGTGGTAGCCGGTGACCTTCTCGGCGAGCGCGGGATCCACCACGTACACCGGGGCGTCGGACCGGTCGATGACGTCCCGCATGACGTCGACCCACTTCGCCGACAGCAGCATGGACCGCATGGCGTAGCCGGCTTCCCCGGCTCGGCGGATGACCTTCTCGCCCTCGGCGATGAACAGCCCCTCGGCGGGCTCGCGCCGACGGCGCAGTTCGACGTCGGTCAGGCCGGTGTAGTCGTGCAGACGGGGGTCGCCCGGGTCCTCGACGACGATGGGTTCGGCCATGTCAGGCCACCTCGCGCGGGCCGACGGCGACGACCTCGCCGATGACGATGACGGCCGGCGGCCTGACCTCCTGCGCGACGACGGTCTCGGCGACCGTGGCGAGCGTGGCGTCGACGCGGCGCTGGGCGGCCGTCGTGCCCTCCTGGACCAGGGCCACCGGGGTGTCCGGGGACCTGCCGTGCGCCACCAGGGTCTCGGCGATCCGGCCGATCTTGTCCACGCCCATGAGGACGACGAGGGTGCCGGTCAGTTTCGCCAGCGACGGCCAGTCGACCAGGGAGCGTTCGTCGTCGGGGGCGACGTGGCCGCTGACCACCGTGAACTCGTGTGCCACTCCGCGGTGGGTGACGGGGATGCCTGCCGCGCCGGGGACCGAGATGGAGCTGGAGATGCCGGGGACGACGGTGCACGGGATGCCCGCCTCGGCGAGCGCCTGGAGCTCCTCCATGCCGCGGCCGAACACATACGGGTCGCCGCCCTTGAGGCGGACCACGGACTTGCCCTTCCGGGCGTGTTCGATCAGCGCGTTGTTGATGGCCTCCTGGGCCATGAAACGGCCGTAGGGGATCTTCGCGGCGTCGATCACCTCGACGTGCGGCGGGAGTTCGGCGAGCAGGTCGCGAGGGCCGAGCCGGTCGGCGATGACGACGTCCGCCTCGGCGAGCAGGCGGCGGCCGCGCACGGTGATCAGGTCCGGGTCGCCGGGGCCGCCGCCGACGAGGGCGACGCCCGCGGTGCGGGTGCGGTGGTGCGGGGCGACCAGGGTGCCGTCCCGCAGGCCTTCGACCACGGCGTCGCGGATGGCGGCGGTGTGGCGGGGGTCGCGGCCGCGTGCCCGGGTGGTGAGGACGGCGACCGTGACACCTTCGCTGGTGCCGGTGGCCGGGGTCCACGCCGTGGCCGCGTCGGCGTCGTCGGAGCGGACGCACCAGACGCGGTGCTGCTCCGCCTCGGCGGACGCCGCGGTGTTGGCGTCGGGGTCGCTGGTGGCGATGAGCGCGTACCAGGCCTGCGCGAGGTCGCCCGCGGCGTAGGGGCGCCGGTGCCAGGTGATCTCTCCGGCGTCCGCCATGGCCTCGACGGAGGGGGTGGCCTCGGGGGACACGACGTGGAGGTCGGCTCCGGCGGCGATGAGGGCGGGGAGGCGGCGCTGGGCGACCTGGCCGGCGCCGAGGACGACCACGCGGCGGCCGGCGAGGCGGAGGCCTACGGGGTAGGCGGGGTGTTCGGCCATCAGGGGAGGCTCCTCGGACGAGCTGTGGGTCAGCGGGCGCGCTGCGGCGTCGGAGCGAGCCTGACGTGGGAATTTTATGCGCGCGTGGCGGCGGGGGGGGGGGGGGGGGTTTCCCCCCCCCCCCCCCCCAACCCCCCCCCCCCCCCCCACACCACCCCCCCCCCCCCCCCCACCCCCCCCCCCCCCCCCCCCCCCCCCCCCCCCCCCACCCG